>JBAZQB010000004.1:300000-429626 GCA_041645435.1 Methanoregula sp. | reverse complement strand
AATTTGTGTGTGATGTGCATGGCTTTTGCAGTTCATGTAAACATGGAACGCTGTACCGGGTGCAACAACTGTGTTGTTGCCTGCCCGGTTAATGCTCTCGAGCTCTTTTCGCTCGACCCTGTTACCAGGGAAAAGATCTACCAGGTACAGGATGGTATTGCGGTCAGCCTCGATTTCAAGGCTGAACTCTGTGCAGGATGCGGTGTGTGCGTAGAAGCGTGTCCGTACGAAGTGATCAGCCTTTCCGGCAAAGGCACAGGTAGCGACTTCCCGGTCAGAGCCTGACCAGATTTTTCGAGGAGATAGTATGGAAAAGAAAATAACCCTCAACATGATCACATGCCGGACCATCCAGCAGGGTGTCGGCATGGAAGCAGGCAAGACGTCCCAGAAATATTTCGACGCTTGCACGATTATGCACATGCACCCTGAGGATATGAAGAAACTCGGTGTATGGAAGAATACCAATGTCAAGGTCACCAGCTCGGTCGGCAGCGTTATTGTAAAAGCTGTCGAGACCCGCGAAGATCTTGTACCGGGCCTTGCCCACATCCCGATGGGACCCTGGGCAAACCGGATCGTCCCGGCTTACACGTTTTCAACAGGTGAACCCTGCTTCAAGGGATTCCCGGTCGATGTCGAGGTAGCTGCCAGTGCACGCATTATGGGCGCAGTCGAGGTATTGCAGGACGCCTGCGGCCTCATAAGGAAGTGAGGAGCTATGCCAAAAGATGTAACTGATGTAATCTGTCCGTTCTGCGGTACCCTGTGCGATGACCTTATCGTCACCGTATCCGATGACAATAAGACCATTCTTGGGGTCAAGAATGCGTGCGCCATCGGCGCCGAGAAGTTCAACCACCAGCGGCTTCCCGGCCGCGTCAAGCTGCCCCGGATGAGACAGGCCGATGGTACCTATAAGAATATCTCCTACGATGAGGCGATCGACTGGACCGCAAACATGCTGGTCAAGTCACGAAAGACCCTGATGTACGGCTGGGCATCCACCAGCTGCCAGGCCATGAGCATCGGCCACGAGATTGCAGAGAAGGTTGGCGGCATTGTCGACAACTGCGCAACCGTCTGCCACGGCTCGTCCCTCATCGCGATCGAGGATGTCGGTGTCCCGAGCTGTACGCTCGGCGAGGTCAAGAACCGTGCCGACCGTGTTATCTTCTGGGGATGCAACCCGGCTCACGCCCACCCCCGCCACATGTCCCGGTACTCGATCTTCCCCCGTGGTTTCTTCACCGTCAAGGGCCACAAGGGTCGCAAGATCTACTGTGTTGACTGCCGGTACACGGACACTGCAAAGTGCGCCGATGAGTTCATCCAGGTCCAGCAGGGCTATGACTACGAACTCTTAAACGCTTTCAGAACAGCAGCCCGCGGCGAAGCCCTCCCGGACACCGTTGGCGGCGTCCCGAAAGAGAAGATCATTGAGATCGTTGAGGATTTGAAATCAGCCCGCTTCGGCATCATCTTCTTCGGCATGGGACTTACCCACACGATGGGCAGGAACCACAACATCGATATCGCGATCAACCTGACCCGCGACATGAACGATTTCACGAAATTTGCGATCATGGCCATGCGGGGTCACTGGAACGTTACCGGCTCCGGCCAGGTGCTCGGCTGGCAGTACGGGTTCCCGTACGCCGTTGACCTCTCCCGCAGGGACCAGGCACGCCACCAGACCGGAGAGACAACGTCTGTTGATCTCCTCAACCGCAACGAAGTCGAGGCCTGTTTCTACATTGCCACCGACCCCGGTGCACACTTCCCGGTCGATGCGATGATCAGCAGCTCAAGAAAGCCCACCGTCACGGTCGACCCGCACATCAACTGCACGACCGAGATCTCGGACATCCACATCCCCGTTGCGATGGTCGGTGTCGAAGTCGGGGGCTGTGCCTATCGTATGGACAACGTCCCGATCGAAACCCGTAAGGTCGTCGACCCGCCAGAGGGTGTGCTCACGGACGAGGAACTGTTGACAAAGATCAACCACCGTGTTGACGAACTCCTCGCCAAGGGAGGCGCATGATGTCTGAATTTATCATCAGGAACGGCCACGTTTTTGACCCGGTCCAGGGAATCAAGGGCGACAAGAAGGATATCGCGGTCAAGGACGGCAAGATTGTCGAATCAGTCAGCTCCGGTGCACGGGTCATCAATGCCGCAGGCAAGACAGTCATGGCAGGCGCCCTTGAGATCCATGCCCACGTCGCAGGCCCCAAGGTCAATGCAGGCCGCTGGTACCGCCCCGAGGACAAGCATTTCGACTCCCACAAAAAACCCGGCATGACCCGGATCGAGGGGGGCAAGTCCATCCCGACCGTCTTCAAGACCGGCTACGAGTACGCCCGCATGGGATTCACATTCGCCATGGAAGCCGCGATGCCCCCTCTGTATGCCCGGCACGTCCACGAAGAGATCCACGACACCCCCATCATCGATGAGGCTGCACTCCCGGTCTTCGGCAACAACTGGTTCATCCTTGAGTATCTCAAGAACCATGAGGTCGAGAACACCGCAGCCTATATCGCCTGGGTGCTCCGCCAGACCAAAGGCTATGGTGTCAAATGCGTCAACCCCGGCGGCACCGAAGCCTGGGCATGGGGACTGAACTGTCTCACTATCCATGACCCGGTCCCGTACTTCGAGATCACCCCGGCAGAGATCATCAAGGGCCTGATCGAGGCAAACGAGTTCCTCGGCCTCCCACACTCGATGCACCTCCACCAGAACGATCTCGGTAACCCCGGAAACTACAAGACCACCATCGACTCCTTAAAGCTCGCTGAAGGCATCAAGGCCAGGAACAACTTCGGCCGCGAGCAGGTCCTGCACTCCACGCACCTCCAGTTCCACTCCTATGGCGGAACCAACTGGGGCGACTTCGAGTCCAAGGCAAAGGAAGTCATGGAGTACGTCAACAAGCAGAAGAACCTCACCATCGATACCGGAAACGTCACTCTTGACGAGACCACGACAATGACTGCCGACGGTCCGTTTGAACACCACCTCCACGGCCTCAACCACCTGAAGTGGTTCAACGTGGACGTGGAACTCGAGACCGCAGCGGGTATTGTACCCTTTATCTATGATCCGAGCAACGCCGTCTTCTGCTCCCAGTGGGCAGTCGGCCTCGAAATTCCGCTCTATGCAAAGGACCCGATGCGCTGTTTCATCACCACCGACCACCCGAACGCAGGACCGTTCACCCGGTACCCGCGTGTCTACTCATGGCTGATGAGCAAGAAGGTCCGCGATGAGCTCCTCAATGGCTTCAAGAAAGCCGACAAGGTTATCGGCGCAACCACGCTCGCAAACATCGACCGTGAGATCACGCTCTACGAGCTCGCTGCCATGACCCGTGCAGGTCCCGCAAAGGCACTCGGCCTTTCCAAGGACTACGGTGGCTTAAAGCCCGGCATGAACGCCGATATCGCCATCTACAACATCAACCCGGACAAGTTCCCTTCAACCGGCCCTGAGATCGAGAAGGCATTTGCCAATGTTGCCTACCTCTTCAAGGACGGCAAGATCTGTGTCGAAGAAGGCAAGGTTGTCGACATGGGCAAGAAGCAGACCTTCTGGGTGGATGCGAAAGTCAAGGAGAACAAGCAGGTCATGCATGATGTCCGGGAGAAATTCCTCCGCTACTACAGCGTGAACGAGAACAACTACCCGGTCCCCGAGAGCTATGCACCGCACCAGCACATCATCAGCGTGGATGCAACCCAGTGAGGTGAAAAAAAATGAACACTGTTACACTGACTGTAAAGAACGCACCGGAACTCTTCTTGGAATGTGAGAATGTCAACCCGGATGTATTCGCCGGCAAGAAGGCCGACCAGATAGCAAAACTCGGTGCTTTCCAGGGCAAGGAGATCACGACCCTGGGAGACTACTTCACCATTGCCGGTGAAGCAGGCGCAACGGCAGCAGAGACAAAGATCGTCATCAACGGCGACTGCACGAAGATGAAGTACATCGGTGCGAAGATGACTGCCGGTGAAGTGGTCGTCAACTCTGCCTGCGATATGTACACCGGCAGCTGGATGAAGGGCGGCAAACTCGTTGTCAACGGGGATGTCCACTCGTTCTGCGGCCTTGCAATGGCGGGCGGCGAGTTCACCATCAACGGCAATGCCGGTAACTACCTCGGCGCTGCCTACCGTGGCGACTGGCGAGGCATGAGCGGGGGAGTCCTCCGCGTGAAAGGTAATGCCGGCTCCGATGTCGCAACCTTCATGACCGGCGGCGAGATGATCATCGAGGGCAATGTCGATATCCATCTCGGCACCCACATGGAGGGGGGCAAGATCATCCTCAAGGGCAACGCGAACCGCCGTGTCGGCGGCCAGCTGGTCAAGGGAGAGATCTACGTCTTTGGCTCGATCAACGTCATGATGCCCGGTTACAAACCGGTCAGGGACGTCGACCTTGAAGTCGATGGGACCAAGGCAAAGTTCACCGAGTATATCGGCGACCTTGGCGAGCGCCACCCCAAGCGCAAGGGCGAAACCGTGTACGGCAAGCTCTATATGAAACAATAAATTTTTTTTATCGCACATGTCACATACACGGTGAAGGAATTCATCCCTCTCACCGGATTCTGTGTGCGTTACTCTTTTCGTGCAGTTACTATACAAAAACCGTTCAGGTTTTCCCGTACACCAACACCGGAAAAGCCCGCGTAGGTGAGTGCTGCCATCACCTGTTCCGCAGTCAGGAACTCCGCATAGTGCAGGAACCGGCCGGCAGGTTCGCGGGCCCGTTCCCGCAGGGCAACTTCCCCGTCTTTTTCCAAAAAGGCAACAATGAGCGTCCCCCCGGGGCGGATGACGCGGCACGCCTCCCGGAACGACCGGGCCACATCATCCAGGAAGCAGATGACCGTCATCATAAGGATGCAGCTGAATGTTCCGGACCGGTACGGCAGGAATTCCCCCTTGCCCAGAACCGTTTCCACCCCCCGCTCCCGTGCCATAGCGAGCAGCCGGAGTGATGGATCGAGACCGTGCCGGATCCCGAGCCGGCATGCGAACCTGCCGGAACCCACGCCGATTTCAAGACCATTGTCCGTGCCGGGGATATACCGGCGGAGGGAACCGGTCTGGGCTGCATAGATGTCTTTGTTTGCATCAAACCATTCGTCATAATCATCGGCAAAACGGTCGAAGATACCGGCAGCCGGATTCATGCACGGTCTTCCTGTTGTGGCATCCGGGTCTTCATTTTCATGCGGATCGATCCGGCAATCTCCTGCATCGTAAGGATTCCGGGGTTACCCTGACCGAAATAGTAGAGCAGGAGGTGGAAATAATCAGCGGTCAGGTCGGCATTCTCCTTCCGGTACCGCACCTCGATATTAGCATCCCCCTCAAATCCCTTGACCAAAATGAAGTGTTCCTGCTCAAACGAGAAGTACGGGCGCCGGAGGTGAGGGTACTGCTTCACCGTGCCAAACGATGCAAGGAACCGGAGAAAATCAGGAGAGAGGGGTTCATCGAGGACATACTCTTTCATGAGCGACCCGTCAACGCAGACCTTGGTCTGGACAGACTTAACGATCCGCATGTTCCGCTACCTCCCGCACTGCGTCTGCAGCCAGACGACATTCCCCGGGAGTGTTGAGACGGGAGAAACTCACCCGGATACATCCTTTCCCGCCATCGATCTGTTCGTGAACGAGGGGTGCACAGTGAAGACCGGTCCGCGTGATGATATTGTATGCCTTTGCAAGGATGTAACCGGCCTCATCGTTGTCAAGATTCCGGATGTTGAAAGAGACAACCGGGAGATCGGGTGAAGGGGTGTAGAGTATGATATCCGGATCCCGGTTAAGTTCCCTGATGAAGAGCGAAGTAAGGCCCCTGCATTTACTGGTGATTGCGTCCTGTCCCTGCCGTTCGATGGAGCGGATACCGGCAAGGAGCGAGGCAATACCGGGATAATTCGGGGTGCCGGCCTCGAACTTCCGGGGCATATCCTGCGGGTGAGCAAGTGTGCGGGAATCCGTGCCGGTGCCCCCCTGCCGGACCGGAACGATCGCTTCGGGATCCTGGAGGTAGAATCCCCCGATACCGGGAAGCCCAAAAAGTGCCTTGTGTCCGGTGAATATAAACGCACCCGCTGGGATTTCTGACAGGTTGATGGGAATCTGCCCAACAGTCTGGGCCCCGTCAACGATGAGGAAGATATCGTTTGATGCACAATATTCCGCTACGGGCCGTATGTTTTGTAAGGTGCCGAGCACGTTACTGCCATGGGTCATGACAACGAGGCGGGTATCCGGACATATGGTTTTTTTGATCTCCTGAAGGGTGACGCGGCCGTCATGGAATGGGAGCAGGGAGAGGGTGAGACGCCCTTCCCCTTCAAGAGTATGCAGGGGGCGGAGTACGGAGTTGTGCTCCAGTTCTGTCGTGATTGCATGAAAAGGCGTGTTCTGGTTTTTTACAAAACCGTGGATGAGCAGATTTAAGGAATCCGTTGCGCCCTGCGTGAAGATAAAATGGTCCGGCTCCTCAGCATGGAAAAAAACGGCAAGTGCATCCCGGGTTGCAGAGGGATAATCCATTGCTCCCCCGGCAGTTGAACGCCCAGACTCGAAAAAGGGAGTTTGCAGGCACCGGTCAACTTCCGCAAGTACTTCCGGGGGTTTCGGCCAGCTTGTTGCCGCATTGTTGAGGTAGATGAGCGGGGGTTCACCCGCTCCCGGGTGCTCAGCCATTGCTGTAAGGTTAAGTCATGATGTATCTTGGTTCTTTTTACCGGTGCCGGAAAAAGGCGGGCTCTCCCCTGAACTCCCCGTTAATTTCAATACGCTAATAAGGTGTGAAAGATAATAGGATTATGTTACCTGATATCAGGGGATAAACGAGGTTATCACGATGGACAAGTACGTATGCATGATGTGCGGTCATATCTATGACCCGGCAGTCGGAGAGACAAAGGCATTCACCACGATCCTGTGCAACTCTTCCACTATGGACAAATACGAGTGCAAGATCATGTCGGCAGCACCGATTAAGGCAGGAACGGACTTCTCCGCCATAACGGCAGACTGGAAGTGCCCGACGTGCGGCCACCCCAAGTCATATTACCGCAAGATGATGCCCGATACGCTTTCTGCGATGCGGACAATCAGCTACTGAAGAACCAATCGTTCACGAAACTTTTTTTTCGTTTCTAAAAAATTTCCTGAAGCCGGAATCCGGTGGGTTTCATGTCTGTACAGGGCACCGGAATACCGGAAGAAAAACAGATCGTAACGTACTGGAGACTTGCATCCATTCGTTAAGACGTGTCAAAGTTCCGGACTCACGACCCGCTGACAGTCGGGATAATTCCGGCAACGGTCTGTTTGTAGAGCCGCTCAGGGAACGTTGCATGGAAGATGGACGCATAGAGCGGATAGGGTACCGGTGCGTGGTACCGTCTTGTCTTGTCTGCAAATACCACTGCCATTGTCCGTGTCTTGACATCGTATCCCAGTTCACGGATACCGTTGGATACGTACCTGTCCCAGACCATGTTCATGGTTTGTATACTCCCGGGCACCACAGGGTGCCTCACGCGGCATTAGAACGGGGGAGACGATAATGGTTGCGGGAATGGGGCCCAATGTTAAAAAAAAGAAGATTAACTTGATCAATCCGATACCGGTCTATCCTTCAATCATCGTTATGATCGTCTTCTTGAACTCATCAAATTCGAGTTCATCTAATTGCTCAGGTAACATCGAGCCCATTGAAGCCTGCCGGTAGATCCAGTAAATGATCTTGTCGATAACCTTGATCACCTCGTCCTGGGTCCTGACCGTTACGAGGTTTCGTCCAAGCTTCGGATGGCGTCCGCGGTGACCCCCCACGGTAATACGGTACTCCGGTTCAGCGCCACGGATGATATGGAACGGGCAGGGCATGATGCAGAACCCGCACTCCATGCACTTGTTCTCTTCGAGGACGATAATGCCGTCCTGGACATGGATCGCTTTCTCCCGGCAATAGTGGGTGCAGGTGCCGCAACCGGTACAAAGCCCGGGGTCACGGATGGGCTTCTGGATGCCGGTGATACCGATCTCGTTGAGCCGCTCGCTCTCGCAGCCGTTCGGGCACGAAGAGATGGCGATCCGCACTTTGACGGGGAGCTCCTTGCCGAAGAATTTTTTGTCAATCTTCTCGGCAAGACCTACACTGTCGATGATGCCGAACTTGCAGTTGCGGGTGCCAAGACATGAAGTGATATTTACCACTTCTTCCCGCTCGGCCCCCAGGGGGGTACCGTTTGTTTCGAGTTCGCTCAGGAGTCCGTCAAGACAGGATGGATCGACATGAGGGAACTCGATGGTCTGGCGGGTGGTGAGGTGGATCTTCTCAACCCCATACCGGCCGGCAATCTCTCCCACCTCTTTCATCTGGGCTGGTGTGATCATGCCGGCCGGCATTCGCAGGCGGACGATACAGAAGTCTGGGTCGCGTTCGGTGATGATCCCGCCGCGGGTAAAAAGATCCTGGTTGATGGACCTGGGTGGTCGTACCATATCAAGCAGCTATGGGGCGTGTTAACTGATAGATATTGCCACTGTAACAATGATTATAGCATTTGATTACCCATATGTACCTATGACGAAGCAGTCCGAATATATGGAGGCTTTTTTCGGGGTGGAGCTTAACCAGAAATTTGAGGATATGATCAATGAGCTCAAGGATGCCGAGGAGAGCCTTAAGGAACTCTCACGGGATATCGGGAAACTGGGCCCGAACCTCGGGCCCGAGGAGGCAAAGGAGCTCAACAAGGAATGCCGGGCGATTGCCTACGAAAATGCCCAGCAGATCAAGGATGTCCGGACCTTCCTTGACTTCTACTTAAAGTCAGACAAAGCCTCCACCCACATCATCCTCGAACGGGATACTTACATGAAGATCTACCAGATCTTCAAGTGGGACGGCTCAGATGTGCGGGACTTGAAACGCTGGATCAAAGAGCTCCGGGAGCTCTGCGATAAAATCGGCCTGAACATCCGGGATCTCGTAAATTTCAAGAAACTGACCGCCCAGCCTGTACCGGACGAGCTCGTAAAGTTCCCGGTCTATGCATTCGACCGGCAGGGCTACTGCCTCGCCGGCTCTGCCTACGATATGGTCATGCACATCGATGAAGTGCGGGAAAAGATAGCAGAGAATGCAAAGGAATAATCCAGCGTTTCTTTTCTCCTGCTTCCATTTTTTTATATCGTAAGACGGGATCCCCTGGTTTTGTTGTGCATTACGGCAGGTTATCCTATCTCCCTTCTGACAGATCCGCGTGATTGTCAGCGATCCGTACAGTGCGAATAAAATATATTAATTTTTTAGAGTTAACTTATCAAATAATTTCATTAAATTTATTTACCATGGACAGAAACGTATGATCATGGCCGAAACCAGGGCAAAAACAGAAGAGCATGCATCGTGCCTTGATACCCTTGCACGGAACCCGCTGTATGTCGGGCTCGCGATCGGTATCCTTGCCGCGCTGATGCAGGTATTGTTGATCAGTGCAGGAGGACCGGAAGCCTACGGGTTCTGTGTTGCCTGCCACACCCGCGATGTTGTTAACGATGCGGTGAACTCATTTGCCGGCACCAAACTCGCCATTGCTGCAATCTCCCAGAACGCGATCCTCCCGGTAATGACCGTCATTGGTGTCCTGATTGGGGCTTTTACATCGGCGAAATATTACCAGGAGTTCAAAACCAAAACCGGTAAACCGGTATCGTATGTATGGTACCTGCTGGGCGGGCTCTTTTTCATGATCTTCGCTCTCTTCATGGGTGGCTGCCCCTACCGCATCGGTCTCCGTATCGGGTACGGCGATGTGGTTGCGTTAATCGGGCTTGTGGCCATCGTTGCCGGTGTCCTAGTGGGAATAAAAATTGCCACCGCTATGGCGGAGCGTGAGGAATAATGGTCGCTTCAGGCTGGCTCTCCAGGGACACCGCGATCATCGCTGTTCCCATCGTCACGCTCCTCTTTGGTATCCTCATCGGGTGGCTCGGGCAGAGGTCCGGGTTCTGCTCGATTGGCGGGTTCCGTGATTTCTTCATGTTCAAACACACCCGGCTCCTGTACGGGTATCTCGCCCTTATTGGCGGGGCGTTTGCCGGGTACCTTGTCTTCTGGCTCATCACGCCGTCAGCATTCGAAAATTTCTTCTGGTTGATCGGGAAGGGTCTCATGCCCGTGCCCGGTGCACCGGCGAACCTCACGGTCGCTGCGTATATCGTTCTTGCTATTATCGGGGGGATTGCAGTCGGGCTCATCGGAGTTCTTCTCGGAGGGTGCCCCCTCCGGCAGGTAGTCATGACATCGGAAGGAAACATCAAATCCCTCTGCTTTGTCATCGGCATGTGTATAGGCGCAGTTGTATTCGCTGCATGGGTGTCCGGCTGGGGCGTCGCCCTCTTAAAAGGACTGGGGATTGCATAACGGAGCGGTACAATGACAACAAAAAACCTTGACATTACCGGAAAAGTCTGCCCGTACTGCCTGCTCGCGGTACAGAAAGCCGCAGCCGCAATGAAACCCGCAGACGAGCTGGTCATCGCCTGTGACCACCCCTCGGCGGCAACGACTTCCATCCCGCAGTATGCACAGGATACCGGCATGGGTATGGAATCGAAGAAGATCTCCCCGGGACAGTGGGAGATCCGGCTTACGAAAAATTAACCTGATTGTGTTAACAAAACCGATAAATAATCTGATTCGTGAATCTTAGAGAAGAGAAAGTATCCATGACCTCACATTTTTACCTGCTCGGCGGTCCGATAACCCCGGAACGCCTCTCCTGGATTGAGGAGAGCCTTAAATTTTTCTTCGTAAAACTGAACCCGGAGAACCTTCTGCACCATACGAAATCAAAGGGTTCCATATTTACCTTTCTTTTAACGGGTGATGCACTATACAGCCTCCAGAACCCGCAGACTGTTCCGGTCTGGGAGATCATTCTTTCGATGCCATCGGTGAAGATCATCTGCGACTCAAAAGAACTCGAGCTTCGCGGGATCTCGGCCGGGCGCCTGAAGATGAAGAACCCCGAACAGGTGATCGACCGGAACAGCCTGGCACTCAACGGCCAGCCCTCATTCTGGAAGGATGTGCTGAAATTTGCACGGCAACATGAGCAACCGGTGCCAAGCACGGTGGGCTACCTGCAGCTGGAGTCCCCCTATATGCACCAGTCGGCCCACGCGGCCCTCCAGTATCTTGATGCCGGCGTGGAAGCCCATGCCTCCGTGGACCTGTACGCGTACCTTGATGGCGTCCATGCCGGGCATCTCGGACAGAATCCCTCGGAGTGCGAGAACATCGGCACCGGGCTCGAGGCGGTGAACGATAAAGCGCAGAAGAAGGGGCTCTCCTGCCAGATGATCGCCTGCGGGCGGTGTGCCGCAGCCCGGGGATATAGTACCTGGGACGACGGGCAGGGCGTGGTAATCTCGACGTGCTCAATCAAACCGTTCAGGATCCGGAACCTCAAGGAGATAATCGACCAGTTCGAGCGCAACCATGTCATCCTTGCAAAGGATAGTGCATATATCCATCTGAAAAAAGAGGGGCAATCGTCCTCAACCACTAAGTCGGAGGACGAAAGGAAACCCCCCATCACCATCCTTGTCACCCGGCGCCCCTATGGCACGGAAATGGCATTTGGTGCGATCTCGTTTGCGGTTGCCTGTGCATACGAGGGAATCCAGACACGGGTTATTTTCATCGAGGATGGGGTATACGCTCTCATGGGCGACCACAAGCTGGAGAAGGGCACGCACTTTTTCAACCTGCAGGAGGTTGTCGATGCCGTTGCGGGAAGCAAAAATCTCCAGTTTTTCGTGTTCCAGCCCTCGTTAACCCTCCGGGGAATCTCAAAGAACAGGAAACTGAATGCTGTGCTCGATATCGGGATTCCGGAACTGGGGCAACTCCTCTTCTATCCCCCTAATGGCGTATCGGCAAGCCACCAGAGGGTTATCTTCTTCTGAAACGGACCGTGAAGTATGACAAGCGAACCAGCAGAGATTCCGGATTTTTCAAACCTCACCTGCACAAGCTTAATGATTCGCTTAAAAATACTCCTGAAAAAGGCAGGGCCGGATACCCCGGTTGAATGTATTGTCCGCCGTGATCAGCGGGACACGATCGATGTGCCGTTCTCCCATACCGGGTATGACGTGAAGATATGGAAGATGGACAACAACCGTTACCGGGTGAGCCTGATGAAGAAGCCAGGCTCAGATCCCTGATATTACCACGGCCCATGATCCACGAGATTCACCCGATTTTTTCCCGGCATGACCGGCAGTACTGCATCTTCTCCGTCTATGGCAGGCATGAGGAGTTCCTCTATTATTCTCACATGTCCCGCCCGCTCCGTTCATTTATGTTCGGCAGGGATTTCATCTGCCAGCTGCCTCGGCTCATGGAAAATAAGGATCTCTGCATTGAGTGCGGGCTTGGATTATCAGTGGCAGGGGGTGTTGCCTTTGACAATGGGGATTGCATCGCGTGGCACTATTCAATAGAGAAGGCTAACCAGGTCCTTTTCGCTCTGAGTGAGAAACTGGGAGATGAGGGCAGATGGATCGCATTGTTCTAAAAAGAGAATATACATCCGGGTGTGTATTTTACCCATAATCTGCGCCATATCCTGTTTTTCCCCATAATCCCGTCAGGAAATACGGTGCTGACCATCCCCGGTTTCCCGGAGAATAATCTTTGCGGTTTCCTCTGCTACTTCTCCGGTGAATGCGATGCACTGCCGGAGGTGTTCGGGAGATTTCAGTACCATGCCATGGATAAGGGTACGGCAGCAGAGACAGCCGTGCCTGCGGATGAAGAGTGCATGCAGTTCCCGTGAAAGGGCGAGACACCGGTCAATGCTGGGATCACCTGGATCTTTTCGTCCAAAGACCATTCCGATCGCCATTACCCCGCCGGTAACGGCACCACAGGCACAACCCGCACTCCCGATACCGATAGGAAACCCGGACGCCATCCGGACTACGTCATCGGCATAGTTGAGCCCGAATTCATCGTTGATGGTCTTCACGATCGCTTCAGAGCAGTAAAACTGCCCGGTCCGGTAGTACTCCTCAGCGATCTCCCTGATATGGGCCGGGTCGACTGGCTCATTTGGTTCATGCATGCACATACTCCCCGGGTGCCGGTTATTTCTGGAGCCGGACGTCGGCCTTCAGTGCGATCGCATGCTGGATAGTGAACATACCCATGCAGCGCTTGAGGGCGTACTCTTTTAAGTCCTTAACCTGTGACCCGGTCGCATCACCCTTGACATCCATGATGACCCGGTACTCGCTGATGAGCGGGCTCTCGCCAAGGTCGAACTGGGTGGTGTAATCAAGGTCTGCTTCGACTTTTGTCCTGACGGAGGTTAGCCGTATGTTTCTCATGGCGGCTTCAGTGACAAACGTGCTGGAATAACATGCGGCAAACCAGAAGAGGCCGAATGCCATCGGACCAGGGCGGTAGCCGGGGCCGGCAAAATTCGGGTGGCTTGCCTCCATCGTGTAGGTGCCATCCTTTACCTTGACCGTCGAGCGGAACTGCGGGCCGCTATTCTCAAAGAGCCAGTCGCCTTCTATTTTTGCAGTAAATTTTGCTTCATTTGGATCTTTTCTGAGGGCTTCTTTGTAATCCTTCACCTGCTTGGTATCGATGTTGTTCAGGTTCATGGTTGTTAACACAATAAATTAATTTAATCATATAGTTAAAATAATTTGGTAAGTACTCATGAGATCGAATCAGAAGGGAGGTTAACATTTGCCGGATATCACGATACAAATCTGTGAAGAAGTCCGGTCCTCAAACGATTTGTTTATTGAGAGAAACATTACGACAATATTTTACGTTTACAAAAGCACATTGTTAATGAAAGTAGTTGATTGAGGATCCGTCATGGGTAAACGAGATCTTGTAATAGAAGCGGAGATTACGGGGGGAATATGGTAAAACGCTACCTCGAGCTCCGCTCTCTTGATGAAGCGCTCGCCCTCCTCACCTCATCCTTTGTGATCCCCCACAGGACTGAAAAAGTCCCGGTCATGCAGTCGGCCGGGCGGGTCGTGGCAGAACCGGTATTTGCGAAATATTCCGTGCCGGAGGTGAACATCTCTGCCATGGACGGAATCGCGGTCAGGAGCCGGGACACCATCGGGGCGGGCGACCGGAACCCGGTAACCCTGGACCATTTTGCCCGGGTCAATACCGGCAACATCATCCCTCCGGAGTTTGACGCGGTCATCATGATCGAGGATGTCTGGGAGGCAGGCAACCGATTCCAGATACGAAGGACGGCTACACCCTGGCAGCATGTCCGCCCTGCCGGAGAAGATATCAAGGAGAACCGGCTCGTGCTGCCGACAGGCCATATAATCCGGCCGTTCGATATCGGGGCACTGGCTACGTACGGGATTACAACGGTCAGGGTCCTTGCCGTCAATGTCGGGATTATTCCCACTGGCAGCGAGCTGGTCCCGCTCGGTGTCCGACCCGCGCCGGGGCAGGTGGTGGAGAGCAACACGATCATGGCGCTCGTCTTCCTTAACCAGATGGGGGCACACTGCACCCGCTTTCCCATCGTACCGGACGATCCCGATCTCATTCGAGAGGCCCTCAGCAGAGCGGTGAAAGAGAATGACCTGGTCATTATTTCCGCGGGCTCTTCGGCCGGTACACGGGACTTCACGGAAAGTGTTATCCGGTCGCTCGGCGAGCTGATCTTCCATGGTGTGGCAGTCAGACCGGGTAAACCGGTAATGCTGGGAAAGGTGGAGGGAAAACCTGTTCTCGGGCTGCCGGGTTACCCGCTTGCTGCCCAAACGGCCCTCCGGGAATTTGCTGCACCCCTGCTGGAATCGTGGGGGTTTCCCCCGGCACCCCGCTCTCCGGTGACGGTCCGGCTGGCACAGCCGCTTGTTTCGGATCCCGGGTTTGACGATCTCGTGCCAGTCTTTGTCGGCCGTATCGGCTCTAACCTCATTGCAACCCCGTATATAAAAAAGGCCGGTGTCCAGATGGCGACGGTAAAGGCTAACGGTTACACCCGTATCCCGGCGCGGGTGGAAGGTTATGAGGCAGGTACCGAGCTTGAGGTCCTCCTCACTACGGATCCGGGAAGCATAGAACGTACGCTCATCCTGACCGGCTCGCTGGACCCCTCGTTAGAGGAACTTACCTGCCTTGCCCATGATGAGGGGCTCTATATCCATGCCAGTAACCCCGGCAATACCGGAGCACTCCTCGCCCTTAAAAACAATACCTGCCATGCGGCCCCGCTGAGCCTGCCGGCACGGTCCCTGCTGACTTCATACCAGCCCTTCATCAAATACCTTGAAGCCGGTGATCTTGCCTTTATCCATATCGCCACGCTCGAACTGGGTATTGCATCCAGTGACGGACTGGGAGTCAAAGATCTCTTTCGTGTCCGGTTCATCAATACACGGAAAGAGTCACCTGCCCGGATGGTTCTCGATACTCTGCTGGCCCAGGAGGGCATTGATCCGTCCCAGGTGAACGGGTACCTGCAGGAAGTGCATGGTCCCCCGGCAGTAGCAGCCGCTGTCCGGAACGGGTTTGCCGATGCCGGAATGTGCACGTCCAGCGTTGCCAGCGCCGCCGGACTCCGGTTTGTCCCGGTTGCTTACGAAGACTATGAGCTTGCAGTGCGCAGGGAGATGCTGGCAGACCCCCGGATCCGCACGCTCGTATCGCTTATCCAGTCCCCTGCGTATCGCGCGATCCTTGCAAAGACCGGGGGCTATGATGTCAGCCTCACCGGCACTATCCGGGTGCTGAACGGCGAACATACCCTTGCCCCGTTGTCACCGGGAAGCCTGCCGGCCGGGTATATCTGAAAATAATAACAGATCCGCTGCTCAAAGGTTTGCGAATCAAGGGAAATTTTCGGCTTTGTAGAAACGGGCATGAACCATTAAGTTCACTCCCAAATCATGAAAATCGTTTTTATGATTCTTCCCTGCCTCAGGGCCTCTCTTTAGGCACGGCGGGGCAATGAGGTTTCAACAGATTATTCATCAAAACCGCCGCGGGGGCGTCCCTTTTTGGTGCGGCGGCGTTCATCGCAGTTGAAGAAAGGATACATCTCCATTTTTTCCAAATAATCTGATTTTCATAAGAAATCCTGTTTTATCCTGAGATTCGGTTATATTCTTTTAGTATTTATGAGAGTGACCCCCTCTCTCCCCCAGAGGGGGAGGCAACGAGAAGGGGAGCGCCCCCTTGACCCCCGGCAGTATTTTTACTAACCTTTTGTGGGCCTATCCCTGTGTGGAGGGATGCCCAAGTGGCAGGGGCGAAGGCATCATATGCCGTAGCCCCCAAGAGCGGTCCATGATAAAAACCGATGATTTCCACAGAGCCGGAATTTTTCTATTTTTTTCGACTAAAAAAAGATTCGTTCAGGAAGAAAATTTTCACTTCTTGGTGAACGGGTTAAAGACGTTGTCGTAGACCATGTCACTGCCGGTATTGTGAAGCCGGCCACGCTCGGTCTTCTCCTCTGCAAAGGCAAGGAGCGGGAGTTCCATGTCGACACCCGGCACATGGCCGAACATCTTCTCAAGCTCGACCTGCTGGGCGTGCATGAAAAGGGCATTGGGGATTTCCGCGGGGCAGATTTCCTCGCACTGGCCGCAGTTCACGCAGGAATCTGCGATATGAGCGTACCGGATCAGGTGGAACATGAAGTTGACCGGCAGTTCGCCGGGCGGAACATAGGCCGGGTTCTTGGTCGTGCATTCGACGCAGTAACAGATCGGGCAGGTCTCGATACAACCATAGCACTTGATACAGCGTGCGGTCTCGGCCATGATCTTCTTCAAGCGATCCTTACCATCGCCAAGCGCCTCGAAGTCGTGCTTCCGCCACTTGTCGCCGAGCTTGAACATCGCACCTTCGACCTTTGCCCGGATCTCGAGACCCTTGGGGTTGGCCGGTGCGGTTGTCATGATGCCTTTCTTGACGGCGCCGTCAACAAGGTTTGCTCCCTTTTCGGAGCAGACTTCAACAAAGGTTGCTTTTCCGGCCTTGTCGCCGATGACGCCCCAGTTACCGCAGGCAAGGTCTGCCTGCCGTGGGATCTTCATCTTGCAGCGGCGGCAGTTGCTGCGCCGGCCATAGCCTGCTTCTTCGAGCTCGTCAACGGAGATCCCCTTGTGGCCTCCTTCGTACTCGATGATGAACTGGCCCTTGTCGATCTCTTCCTTGTGGACCTTTTCCGGGTCAACACCATACTTTTCAGCGATCATCTTGCGGGCAGTGACCGGGCTGACCGATCCTCCGCAGTTGACACCGATCATGATGATGTTGTCAAGGTTGATCTGCTTGCGCTTGGCGAGTTCGTAGAACGCCATTGCATCGCAGCCCTTGACGGTAACCCCGATCTTCTTGTCCTCTGCCCCATCAAGATATTTCTTGACCAGTTTGGGCAGCAGAAGCGTTCCGCAGTGGAGCGAACCGGCAGTCTTGATAAGATCCTTGGGGTCGGTGATGATGACCGGCTTTGCATCGTAGAGGTCAACACCCTTGGTTACGGCAAGGACTGCGTCAACCATCTTGGATTCAAGGGCATACTTCCAGAGGGAAGTTACTGCGCCCCCGAGCTCGGCTTTCTTCTGGATTTCGGCGTCGTTGGTCCACGCATAGAGCATATCTCCTTTCTTGGTCATGGTGTTCAGGCCTCCTTGATCTTCTCAACCTTGACAGCACAGTGCTTGAGTTCCGGCATCTTGGAGAGCGGGTCGAGTGCTGTGTTGGTGAGGTCGTTTGCACCATGGGCAAAGTGCATGGGCATGAACAGAACTTTCGGGGCGACATCATCGGTTACGCGTGCAATAGCGATGGATTCGCCACGGCGGCTTGTAACCTTGACCTTCTCGTACGGCTTGATGCCGAGTTCCTTTGCATCCAGTGTGTTCATCTGCATGTAGTTTTCAGGTACATCGTTGTGCAGGGTCGGGCTCCGGTCTGTCTGGGTCCGGGTGTGGTAGTGGAAGATGATACGACCGGTCATGAGCGTGTACGGGTACTCTGCGTCGGCGACTTCCGCGGGCGGGCGGTACTCGAGGCCGAACATGGTGCCCTTGCCATCTGCTGCGGAGAACTTTCCTACGTGGAGGATCGGGGTTCCCGGGTGCTCGACAGTCGGGCAGGGCCAGTGGACAGATTCAGGTTTTTCCATCTTTTCGTAGGTTACGCCGAACTGGCCGGGGGTGACTGAGCGCATGTCGTCCCAGACATCCTTTGCGGTCTTCCAGTCAAAGCCCTTGAGGCCCATCTTCTTTCCGAGCATGCCGATGATCTCCCAGTCATATTTCGACTCGCCGGGACCGTCAACGGCTTTCCTTACACGGTTGACACGGCGCTCGCCGCTGGTGAATGTGCCGTCTTTCTCGGCAAAGCAGGTGCCGGGAAGGACAACATCTGCGTACTCGCAGCTCTCGGTCCAGTAAATATCCTGGATAACAAGGAAGTCGAGTTTGTCAAGGGATCTCCTTACGTGGTTCGAATCAGGGTAGGAGACCACAGGGTTCAGGCCGAGGATGTACATCGCCTTGATCGGGTCACCGCACTGGGTGATCTGTTCGGTTAAGGTGACACCATACCAGTCGGGAAGGGTTCCTTCTTTCATGCCCCATGCCTTCTCCATCTTGGCACGGTTCTCGGGGACGGCAACTGCCTGGTAGCCGGAGAAGACGTTCGGGTATGCACCCATGTCGCAGGCACCCTGCACGTTGTTCTGTCCACGGAGCGGGTTAACACCGACACCGGGGCGTCCGACATTTCCGGTGAGCAGTGCGAGGTTCCCCATGGACCGGACATTGTCGGTACCGGTGGTTAACTCGGTGATGCCGAGGCAGTAGATGATGACTGCATTCTTTGCATTTGCATACTGGCGGGCAAACTCTTTGACCGTCTCTTGCGGGACACCGTGGATTTTCGTAGCGTCAGCATAATTCTCGACAGTCTTTTTGAGATCCTCAAAGCCTTTCGTGCGTTCCTTGATGTACTCCTTGTCCTCAAGGCCTTCCTTGATGATGTAGTACATCATGTTGTTGGCAAGGGCGATGTGGGTCGACGGGGTGAACCGGATCCACTTGTCAGCAAGCCGTGCAGTCGGGCTGAACCGGGGGTCAACGACAACGATCGGGATGCCCTTCTTCTTGGCCTGCATGACGCGGCGGCCGGCGAGGGGGTGGGCCTCAACTGCATTGGAACCCCACATGACGATGAGGTCCGCATTCAGGACATCTTCGAACGGGTTGGTGGCTGCACCGGAACCGAACGAGAGCGAGAGACCGGCAACAGACGGTCCATGGCAGATACGGGCACAGTTGTCGACGTTGTTGGTCTGGAAGGCAACACGGGCCCACTTCTGCAGGGCATAACAGTCCTCATTCACGGTACGGCACGAGGTATGGAAACCCAGCGCCCTGGGGCCGCCCTGTTTGTGCGCCTCTGAAAACTTCTTTGTAATCAGGTCAGTAGCTTCGTCCCACGAGGCTTCCTCGAACTTGTCACCCTTCTTGATCAGGGGTTTGGTCAGCCGGCCGGGCTTCTGGACGGTTTCCCAGCAGGTCGTACCTTTCGGGCAGAGCTTGCCTTCGTTGATCGGGGACCGCTTGTACGGTTCGACACCAACGAGCTCATTCCCATTGGATACGAGGTTAAGGCCGCAGCCAACCCCGCAGTAGGGACAGGTCGTTGCTGTATACTTAAGAGAATCCTTATTTAGTTCGCTCATTGTCTATCACCATAATTTTACCGGTAAAACCCATTGCAAAACAGGTTTCCTAAACCATTTTGTTAATTGAATGTAGTTATAAAGGGTAAGTTGGTGTAAAAACAATATATAGGTTTTGAAATTATCGTAAAAATTGATTAACAATGGTGGGTTTATAAGGTAAAAACGATGTTTATACACTCAAAAAAAACGACAATCACGGTAAAAAATGGGGGGTTTTCCCAAACGTGAGAGAATCTGGATTGATGATGGTCCTGATCTCTCCGTTTTATGGTTCACTTAGATATTTGATGAGATAGTATACTCCACCCGGGCGATTATGGGTGCACAGTCACATCCCGTCAGGATGCGGCTATCAGGATGTGTCCGATTTTTCCCAATTAAAAAATTAATTGGTGTAAGCTGATTTTCCCAGCTTTGGTTCAAAGAACTTGTCTGCCTCAGTCCGGATCGCGTGCGAGAAGAGCGCCAGCGGAATTTCCGAGGGGCAGCATTCTTCGCACTGCCCGCAGTTGATGCAGGAGTCGGAGATGTGTGCAAATCTGCGGAGGTGGAACATCGGGTCGGGCGGGATGAAACCATGGCGGATCATCAGGTCAGGTTGCGTGAACTTGTCATCACGGGTAACACAAACCGGACAATGCTCGATGCACGCCATACACTTCATGCAACGGCCGGTCTCCTTCGTTATGGTATCCCAGAGGACCGGTGCGAGTGCTTCAAAGTCGTGCTTTCGCCATTTGTCGCCAAGCTTGTACATTGCATTTTCAACCTTGGCGCGGATCTCAATACCCTTGGGGTTTGCGGCTTCTGTGGCAAGTTTATTGGCTTTGACGGCTCCGTCAATGAGTTTTGCTCCCTTATCGGAGCAGACCTCGACGAAGGTCGCCTTGCCGGCCTTGTCGCCGATGACCCCCCAGTTCCCGCAGGCAAGGTCTGCCTGACGGGGGACTTTTAGCTTGCAGCGGCGGCAGTTGGACCTGCGGCCGAAGCCGGCCTCTTCGAGCTCATCCATGGCGATACCCTTGTGGCCGCCCTCGTACTCGATGATGAACTGGCCCTTGTCGATCTCTTCTTTGGTGACCGTGTTCGGGTCGACGCCAAACTTTTCCTTGATCATTTTTCGTGCGGCAACCGGGCTGACCGATCCTCCGCAGTTGACACCGATCATAACGATGTTATCGAGGTTGACCAGCTTGCGCTCTGCGAGCTCAAGGAGGCCCATCATGTCGCAGCCCTTGACAACCAGTCCCAGCTTCTTCCCGGCCATCCTGGGTGCGTACTCCATCACCAGTTTGGAGAGGAGGATGGTTCCACAGTGGAGCGAACCGGCGCACGCGTCAAGGTCCCTGGGGTTGGTAACAAGCACCGGGACCGCGTCGTACAGGTCAATGCCACGCTTTACGGCAAGCACTGCATCAACGGTCTTGCTCTCGAGTGCATACTTGAGAAGCTCGGTGACCGCACCGCCGCATTCCGCCTTCTTTAAGAGGCCGGCATCATTGGTCCATGCATAGAGCATTTCGCCTTTCTTTGCCATTTACTTCGCCCCCGCAATCTTTTCGATCTTTATAGCACAGTGCTTCAGTTCCGGCATCTTGGAGAGCGGGTCGAGCGCAGTGTTGGTTAGGGTGTTTGCCCCCTTGTGGAAATGCATAGCCATGTACGTAACACCAGGTGCAACGTCATCGGATACGTGAGCGAGGGTTTCAATTTCACCACGGCGGCTTGATACCTTGATCTTCTCATTTTCCTTGATGCCGAGTTTCTTTGCATCAATGGTGTTGATCTGGATATAGGACGCTGGTACCTCATAATGCAGTTGTTTGGCACGGTCGGTCTGGGTCCTGGTGTGGTAGTGGAAGATCACACGCCCGGTCATGAGCGTGAACGGATACTCTGCATCCGCTACTTCTGCTGGTGGGCGGTACTCGAGACCGAACATGGTGCCCTTGCCATCCGCTGCGGAGAACTTCCCCACGTGGAGGATCGGAGTTCCCGGGTGATCGATGGCCGGGCAGGGCCAGTGGACTGATTCGGGTTTTTCCATCTTCTCGTAGGTTACACCAAACTGGCCGGGAGTGACTGAGCGCATGTCGTCCCAGACATCCTTTGCTGTCTTCCAGTCAAAGCCCTTGAGACCCATCTTCTTGGCAACCATGCCGATGATCTCCCAGTCGTATTTCGACTCGCCGGGGCCGTCGACAGCCTTCCGGACACGGTTAACACGGCGCTCGCCGCTGGTGAACGTCCCGTCCTTCTCGGCAAAGCAGGTGCCGGGCAGGACAACGTCTGCATACTCGCAGCTCTCGGTCCAGAAGATATCCTGGATGACGAGGAAGTCGAGTTTGTCAAACATCTTCATGACATGGTTCGAGTCCGGGTAGGAGACCACCGGGTTCAGACCCAGGACCCACATTGCCTTGACAACAGCGCCGCAGTCATTGATCTGCTCGGTCAGGGTTGATCCATACCAGTCGGGCAGGGAACCTTCCTTCATGCCCCATGCCTTCTCCATCTTGGCACGGTTGTCAGCAACTGCAACAGCCTGGTAGCCGGAGAAGACGTTCGGGTATGCACCCATATCGCAGGCGCCCTGCACATTGTTCTGGCCACGAAGCGGGTTGACACCGACGCCGGGGCGGCCGACATTGCCGGTGAGCAGCGCGAGGTTGCCCATTGAACGGACGTTGTCGGTACCGGTGGTTAACTCGGTGATGCCGAGGCAGTAGATGATGACCGCATTCTTTGCCTTTGCGTACTGGCGGGCTAACGATTTGACGGTCTCGAGCGGGACACCGTGGATCTCCTCGACATCGGCATACTTCTCGACAGTCTTCTTGAGGTCCTCGTAGCCTTTCGTACGCTCGTTGATGAACGCCGTGTTCTGGAGGCCTTCCTTGATGATCCAGTACATCATGGAGTTGGCAAGCGCAATGTGGGTTGATGGAGTGAACCGGATCCACTCGTCCGCAATCCGTGCCGTTGCACTGAACCGCGGGTCAACAACAATAACCTTGATTCCTTTCTTCTTGGCCTGCATGACGCGGCGCCCGGCAAGCGGGTGAGCCTCGACTGCGTTGGAACCCCACATGATGATAAGGTCGGAATTCAGGACATCTTCGAACGTGTTGGTAGCCGCACCGGACCCGAACGAGAGCGAGAGACCCGCAACAGAAGGTCCGTGGCAGATACGTGCACAGTTGTCGACGTTGTTGGTCTGGAATCCCACGCGCGCTAACTTCTGCAGGGCATAGCAGTCCTCGTTGACGGTACGGCACGAGGTCTGGAAACCAAGGGACTTGGGGCCGTTCTTGTCGGAGATTTCCTTAAACTTCTTTGCAATCAGGTCAATAGCTTCTTCCCAGGTAGCGTCCACGAACTTACCGTTCTTCTTGATCTTCGGCTTAGTCAGCCGGTCGGGACTGCCGACATGTTCCCAGCAGGTCATCCCCTTCGGGCAGAGCTTGCCTTCGTTCACCGGGCTTCGCTTATAGGGTTCTACACCGACAAGCTTCCCTTCATTCACCACGAGGTTCAGACCGCAGCCTACCCCACAGTACGGACAGGTCGTCGGTACATACTTAAGAGTACTTGAACTATCACTCATTCTATCACCAAACTTCACGGGTGCTTCCGGCCTAAAATGGCCGTGGCATCCGTGCACACACCTCACGTCACCTATCGTGACGGTACCAGCAAAATTAGTAAATTAATTCTGCTTGATTATTGTTCTAAGTAAACACTATATTTATATATTCTGAAAAATCTCCTATTATCGGAGATTATCTGGGGGCTTTTCAGATTCCGGGCATGAATATGCGTTGGGTGGGGTGCAAGTCGATTATTCCGGGAATTACTCCCCGCTGTAAAATGCAGTACAGATGGGGGCTGTCACGGTGAGGTTACGCCCCCTGCCGCCAATGCTTACCCATGTTGTGCATACGGCGCTCCAGGTATGTGACAGAACAGAATATCATGGAGGGGGGTCGTGCAGATCCTGTGGCGGTACTCTGTCAGGCTATGACACCCGGGTTAAACGGTTCGCACTTCTCTTTGACGAAAGCGACCATACGGTCGAGGTGATCATTCACCGGTCGTACTGCCGGGACTGCGGGCGGATCTGGATGCCTGATGACCCATTCTATCCCGGGACACGGGTGGGATCACCGGTCGTAGATCTCTGCCGGACGCTCGCAATGACAATGACCTGCGGGCAGGTAGCCACGCGGCTCGGCCAGATGGGAGTAAAGGTCGACCGGTGGAGCGTGCGTTCCTATAGCTGTTTGGCCTTTGCCCCGCCACCAATGGTTGCTGCATTCGGCATCAATGTTCCGGTTTCAATAATCTCCCTGTCAACGCTCGCCACAACCGTTGGTGATGCCGGTCGTGCCTGTGGCGACGATGTGCTTGCCGCTTGCTATTATCCTTCCCGGACCAGATCGCTTTCCTCGTCATCCGTCTCTGGAACAGACAAAAACGCCGGAGGAATGTGAACAGTGTATCATCCCGCATCCTGCGTTTATTAAAACCAGTTACTTTTCATAACATGTTTATCAGATAATAATTAACGTAGGATCATGCAAGCAGGTCACCCTGAAGAAATGCCCGATGCACTGAAAGCCAGTATGGACAAATGCGGGGTACAGCCAGAACTCCAGCAAGAGGTCATCCGCCTGTCAGAATTCCATACCTACCCGGCACCCGGCGTCCTCATCGGGGCATTCATGGTGGATTATGCACTGGAACTGCTCGGGGTAACCGCGGATAAAAAACTGTACGGGGTCTGCGAGACGCCCAAGTGTCTCCCGGATGCCCTGCAGGTAATAGCCCGCTGCACGACCGGCAATAACCGGCTCCGGGTCGTGCCCATCGGGAAATTTGCTATCACGCTTAATGCTCCTGCCGACAGTGAAACCGCAGATGCCGTGCGGGTGTACGTGGATCTGGAGAAACTGAAAAAATATTCCATGATCGATACCTGGTATGCAAATAGCCCGGCCTACAACAAACATACCATGAAAGGAGTTTTGCAAGACGAGATATTCCGTGCCGGACGAAAGATTCTCTCATTTGAGCGGGTCCGGGTCACGGTGAAAAAAAAGAAGAAATGGTCTTCGGTCACCTGTCCCTGCTGCGGTGAGACCGTCCCGGATTACCTGATCGAAGGGGATCGCTGCGGGGCCTGCGGTTCGATGAAATATTATGAGAAGATATGAACCGTAATATCCGGCTCGCAAACGGACCAATAACATTTTTATTTGAATGATTATCAGATTGCCCCGGGACAGGAAGAAGTGCTACCTCCTGTAAGTGCCGGGTAAAAAAGGGGAGATTTTGGGCACGACATCAGGGGTTTTTATGTTTTCCGGACAGGTTTTTTCACCCAGGTAAGTTCCTTACCGTCAAAGGCAAAGGATTTCATGACAAAAATTTTCAGATCTTTTGGCATCTTTGATGTATCTGCAAATGCGGGTACGATGATCGCATAATCATAGCGCGGAATGGTCCCGTCAAAAACCGGCTCCGGGCGGATAAGATCGTCAATCATATCAAGGGTAACCTCTTTTTTAAAGGTAACCAGAATCCGGACGATCTCCAGGTACCCGTTGTTCATCCGCTTAACAAGAACAATCGTATCATATCCGGTCCCCTTCTTTTTCAGGGTTATCTTCCAGCCGTCGTAGCTGGAGTAAAGGTGCTTTATCTCCTGCAATACAAAATCATGCATGATGTCAGTGCAGATACCCATGGGTGATCAGTTAACATACTTTGTTTAAAAATAAAAATTCTCGGTTATATACTTTTAACTAACACGAAATGTTTATTGAATCTGTTCACCAGGGGGGTATTCCCACCAGCGAGATACTGTTTTACATGATGGAAAATATACCCGATGAAATCTAAAGCGGGATCTGCTTTCGTTAAAATAAAATAATTAACAAAATCCTTTTATTAACAAGAAATTAACACTATTCTGCCCACAAAATCGGGCGGGTCAGGTAAAAAAAACCGGTTGGTACGGTATCCGGCATCATGCCACGATGTCTGAACTTCTGACCTAGTCGTCATTTCCCGGACGCGGCTGCCAGTCGTCGTATCACACCTTTACGCGGCCGCACCGGTGATAAAAAAGAGAAGCGGGTTACTCTGCCCGGATGATTGTCCCGATATTTTTCCCGTTGATCGCTTTTTCGATATTGCCGCGTTTGTGGCAGTTGATGATCCGAACTTCCCGGATGTTGACTGCATTGTTGAGGAGTTCAACGACCATCCGCTCGACAACCAGATCTTCGAGATCGAGCTTGATCAGTTCCTTTGCCGTAATATCCCGGATCAACTCTGCGTCGGGATTTTTTCTCGGGTCTTCCATATACAGCCCATCAACGTTCTTTCCGATGATGCAGCTCTTTGCACCGAGCACTTCTGCGATCAGGAACGCGCCGGTGTCGGTGCGGTGCGGGGGGATCTGATCATTCCTGGCCGGGTGCTCGTAGAGCCCGTACGGGGGGGTGCCGTGAATGACCGGCAGGATACCGAGTTTCAGGAGCATCGGGAGTTCGAGGAGATCGCCCGTATGGATACGCTGCCCATTGAATTTTGAGAGAAGGATCGAGACCATGATCGCATTCTGCTCGGAGATCTTTGCCGAGAGTTCCGCAAGGACGCCGGTGGGCATGCCGAGGTCCATTCCGATATCCATGATATGGCGGACCCGCCCGCCACCACCTGTGACGACAAGCAGTTTGTGCTTTTTGGATACGGTCCCAATCTCTTCGCAGAGCGGGTGCATGACTTCGCGCCCGTAATCGATTGCCCCGTGCCCCCCGATCTTGATGATATTGATGTCCGGTGCAATGCGAATCTGTTCGGAAGCTTTCCGCTTCGTCTTCATCATTCCTTTCCGGACGAGCGTCTCACCCTGGAGGCCACTCTGAAGTTCAAATCGCTTTTTCATGTGCCATCAGCCTACAAGCCTATCACCATGGAAAGTTATAAGTTCTTGTAAACCAGTTGATATACCAGAGCCAGTACGATCCCGGCACCAAAGATTGATGAGCTTTTAGGATCAGTAATGGCATGGAGGAAAAGACCATGAAGATCTATGTGCGTGAGCGCCAGAAAGTCGGAGAGGGTGTCGAGTCACCCAAGTTCCGCATCATTGCCGTCACCGGTGGACAACTCCAGGTTGAGGCAACCCATTTCCGGAAGTTTGAAGTCGAGCAGATCGCCAAAGATGTTGGCGCTGAAGTCGTGTTCATGAAGCCGGTAGCCGATGAACACAAGAAGAAACACTAACCTTTTTTTTTGAACAAAAATTCCAGCTGTGCTGGCAATGCAGAATTCTGATATCACGAGTATTTGCTAAGCCTCTTTATGGAAGTATGTACAATTATTCCATGAAGATCCACTATGGCCGCCCTTTCCGTTGATATCCTGTTTGACGCCGCAGTCCGGATCCAATTGCTGGAGCGCTCGATCACCGTCACCTATGCCGATAATTCCATCCGGCTGAAGTTCCCGACAACACGAAGACTTGCAGAATTTCTCAATGTCCAGCATTATTATGTCCTGCCCTATTTTGCCATGATGGAGCAGGACGAGCTGGTCACCCGGGCTGAACGGGTTGGGATCATTACAACCGCAAAAGGCAGCCGTAAAATGATAGGGCTCATGAAGGACAAATACCATAATGAATGCAGTGAAATTCTCGGCGCGGCAATTTTCGAAGAATTGCTCAAAAAATGCTGAAGAGATTAACCAACCCAGATATAATTTAATGTTAACAAATATCGAATGTCAATAATAAATCATTGAAACCATCTGATAACCAATTGGTAAGCAGATGTTTTTAACTCGTGCGAAAAAGAAACATTGAATAATGTTCCTATCGACCGGTATTCCGGTTTAACTATGACAAAAAATGTGCATGTAGGATTAATTGCAGCAGTATGCGTACTGTTGCTCCTTGCAACCTGCTTTGCAGGATGCACGAGCCAGACACCGGCCACCCCCGCTACCCCAACCGCGGTTGCAACGGCGGCTGCACCCCAGACGCTCCTCATCGCAACGACCACGAGCCTGTACGACACCAAGCTTCTCGACTATCTCCAGCCAATATTTGAGAAGAAGTACAATGTCCAGCTCAAAATAACCTCGCAGGGAACCGGCAAGGCAATCGAGCTGGCCCAGCGCGGTGACGCCGATGTCCTGCTCGTTCACTCGCCAAGCCAGGAACTGACATTCATGAAAAACGGCTATGGCCTGAACCGGCGCTCGTTTGCCTCAAACTCATTTATTATTGTAGGCCCGGCAAATGATCCCGCAGGGATCAAGAATATGACTCCCGAGAAAGCAATGACAACGCTGCGCCTGAAAGGCACCAACAAGACGGCAGGTATTTACTTCATATCCCGTGGCGATGGTTCCGGCACTCACTCTGCTGAGAAGACCGTCTGGTCCAAGGCCGGATACAACTACACAACACAGGTCCAGAAATCCGGGGACTGGTACATAGAAGCCGGCAAGGGAATGGGAGAGACCCTCCAGATGGCAAGCGAGAAAGGCGCTTACACGCTGACCGATGAAGGAACATTCCTTGCGTACAAGACCAACCTCAACCTGGTACCGGTTGTCAGCAAAGGTGCAAGCCTGTTGAACATCTACAGCGTGATGACCGTCTACAACGACAAGCAACCTGCTGATAAGATCAAGATGGCTAACAACTTCGTCAACTTCCTCATTGACCCGCAGACCCAGAAGGACATCGGCAGCTTTGGAGTCGACAAGTACGGAAAGGCCCTCTTCATCCCCATGAGCGTCGAAGTTCCGACTGCAACAGCAGGATGGGTAGGGGATTACAGCACGCCGGCAACCGCGATTGCACCGGCAACCGCTTCAGCAACCGGTGCATCTTCTGCAGCATCTCCCGCTGCAACAACGGCAGCGGTAACCACGGCAGTCCGTGCACCCGGGACAAACTAATCCTTTTTTTTAAAAAAACCCGCATGAAGCCAAAGACTTCGCACCAGAGCAATGAAAATATTGCTCTCCAAACTCAATTTCTATGTGTTTGCACTATCGTCAACAGATTTTAAAAATTTTCATGACAAAATGCAGATGCCCTGAATATTTTCCTATCTTGAAAGAAGACAGAAAATATCAGTTGATATCCTGTGAACCCTTCTTCTTAATCAAATCGGCACTATACGCAAGGACCATCCCCACAATAAAAGCCAGCGTCATCGAGCTGACCAGCGCGAGGATCCCGATGACCCCTGTGACAATGAGGGAATCAGTCTTAAAACTGTGCCGGCTCATCTCGATCCCGACAAAGATAAGGAGTGCCCCGAGCACACCAACCGCGATGATAGAGAGGACCTGCGGTGAGGAAAAGAAAAGGGCGAGGATGATGAAGATCAGGCCCGCATACACATTTGCCCCCCCGGTCCGTGCGCCGTACCGGTACTGCCCGGCCATCCCTCCGGCTCCATGGCACATCGGAAATCCGCCGAACGGGACGGAGAAGATGTTCATAAGACCAATGCTTGTCGAGAATTTCTTTGGCGGGACATCCTGCTTGAACAGATCTTTTGTCAGGAGAGTGGTTGCAAGGATGGCATTGGTGATGGTAAGAACAACCTGGGGTAGCACCAGGGTTGAAAAAGCAGATGAGAAATCCGCAGGCACGGGAATCACAAGCTGCGGGGCCGGGATCAGGCTGAGGGGAGGAACACCAGATAGTGCGATTCCTGCGACAAGACCAACACCTATGACCACGATCGCAGAGAGGTCCGGGATCGACCGGTAGCGTGCAAGGAGGTAAAAGCCGGCGATGATGCCGATACCAATCATAAAGAACAGGGGATCCTTCACCACGAACCCCAGGGATGAGCGGAACAGGAGCAGCGCCAAGCCGAGCTGGATTCCCCGCACAACACTCTGCGGTACCCATTTTTCGATAACTGCGAAGAACCGGCCATAGCCGAGTACGAGAAATATGACCCCGAGGATAATACCGGCTGCCGCGATCTCCCCGCTGCTGATGGAGCCGGCGATAACGATCACCGCAACTGCCTTCATTGGCTCCAGCGGAATAGGCAGACGGTAATACAGGCCGGTGAGAATGAACCAGATCCCAAAGAAGAGGAGGATATACCGGGCATTGACATCCGAGACCAGCGCAACGGCAAGGATGAGCGGGATGATCGTCCCGAAATCCCCGAGCGATCCCGCCAGCTCGGAGAGGTTGAATCGCAGGGGTGGCAGGGAAGTATCGGACACGGTTATCAGGGGCCTGGCTCACGTACGGGTATGCTTCTGGGTTCAGCCATTACAGGGCGGATAACTTGCTGGCAATCAATCATGATCAACTATTTTGCTAAACTTCTGGTTTCGTTCTAACAGTTGAATGATTTTTGCAATCTTTATCCTTTCTGGATCAGTCCATTGCATGTTACGGACGATAAACACCAAATCTCTTTTTTTTTATTATCCATCTGTCGATTTTAAAAAAAGAGGGACCCTGCACCCTTATCGTGTTTTTGCTGAAGTATTGTTTGCCGCAGGTTTTGCCTGGGTAATAATATCCTGCCGGAATTTTTCGAAATGGAGTTCATCGAGCTGCTCTGACAGGAGCCTTCCGCTCCAGGCACGGCGGTACACCCAGTTGACTATTTTATCAATGGTTGTCAGCACCTCTTCTTCAGTCTCTACCGTCAACAGTACCCTGCCGATCCGGGGATGTCTCCCTCTCCTCCCGCCAACCGTGATGAGAAAATGCCGGTGTTCCGCTTTCAGGAGATCAAAATGGCAGGACTGGATGCATACCCCGCACTCGACACATTTCGTTTCATCGAGTATCGAGATGCCGTTTTTAATCCGTATCGCCTTCTCTTTGCAATACTCGACGCAGGTCCCGCACCCGGTACAGAGACCGGGAGTCCTTAAGGGGCGAACTCTCCCAATGACACCGATCTCGTTGAGCATGGGACTTGTGCAGGCATTCGGGCAGGCCGACAAAGCGATGCGCATCTTTACCGGCATCTCCTTGCCAAATAATTTCTGGTCGATTTTTTTTGCGAGACTGATGGTGTCGATATTTGCAAATTTGCAGCGCTCAATCCCGGGACATGCGATGATATTGACAATCTCATCTTTTTCCGAACCAACCGGGGTTTCGTTCTTTGCAAGCGCTTTTTCGACTTTTTTTAGCAGAACCGGATTGACATGCGGGATCTCCAGGGTCTGGCGGGTGGTGCAGTGAACCGTGCCCGTGCCGTATTTTTTCGCAATGTGTGCAATCCCCCGTATCTGTTCAACGGAAAAAATACCCGCCGGGGCCCGGATGCGGATCGTGCAGAAATCTGCATCTCGTTCGGTGATGACGCCCCCTTTCATATGAATGCCAAAATCCGTGCGCATTGATCAGTATTAGGTAAAATCGGGTAATTAATGATGGGGTGTTGACACGAAATACTGCCACAGAACGGATTTCAGTCAATACCTGTTCTAACCTGACGAAACCTTAACAACCTTTCCTGCCGAAAATAATGGCACTATGTGGAAGGCAGTGGAGATCGATGCGTGGATCGCGGGGAGGCAGTCAAGCCTTGAGGATGTCCGGACCACCGTAACAGAGATCATCAGCCGTGTGCAGAACGAGGGGGATGCTGCACTTATTGACCTGGCAAAGAAGCACTGTGTACTGACTGACATCGCGGTGTCGGATGACGAGCGCGAGGATGCCTATGAGCAGGTCGATGCAAAGATTATCGAAAGCCTGATCGAGGCCCATGCACGCATCGAGCGCTTCCACGAACTCCAGAAACCCCGGGATCTCTGGCTGCAGGAGATGGAACCGGGCGTCGTGCTCGGTGTCAAAACCACGCCCTTAAACCGCGTCGGGCTCTATATTCCCGGAGGCCGTGCTGCCTACCCGTCATCTGCTCTCATGTGTGCGGTGCCTGCCCGTGTTGCGGGAGTAAAGGAGATCTGCGCCTGCTCCCCGCCACCGATCAAGCCCCTGACGCTTGTCGCCCTCGACATTGCCGGGGTCACCGAGATCTACAATGCCGGTGGTGCACAGGCCGTTGCCGCAATGGCACTCGGCACTGAATCCATCAGGCCCGTGCAGAAAATTGTCGGGCCCGGCAACGTCTATGTCACCCTGGCAAAGATGATGCTCCGTGAAAAGGTGGAGATTGATTTCCCGGCAGGCCCCAGCGAGATCGGGATCATTGCCGATGCAACTGCGGACCCCCGCATCATTGCTGCCGACATTCTCGCACAGTCCGAGCATGACCCCAATGCTGCCTGTATCCTGATCACCACCGACAAGTCCCTCCCTGCAAAAGTCGGCCGCGAAGTCGAAGCGATGACAAAGGTCGCCCCGCGAAAAGAGATCATCGAACAGGCGCTCAGGAACTCCGGGTATTACGTTGCAAGCACGATGGAAGAGGCAATTTTTGCATCGGATGCCGTTGCTCCGGAACACCTCTCGATACAGGTTGCCGATCCCTTATCCGTTGTGACGAAAGTGAAGAACGCGGGGGCAATATTTATCGGGCGTTACTCGGCAGTTGCCTGCGGGGACTATGCCGTAGGAACCAACCATGTGCTCCCGACCGCAGGGTACGCAAAAACCTACTCCGGTCTCGATGTGAATCACTTCTGCAAGACCGCATCGGTTGAGATCATCGACCGCGACGGACTCGAGGCAATTGGTGATATTGTCGAGACCATTGCCGATGCAGAAGGTCTTCACGCCCATGCTGAATCCGTGCGGGTGCGCAGGGAATCCGGCCGGAAGTGATTGCCAGGGGTTTTCCCTGATCTAATTTAATCTTTTTTCCGCTCTGGACTTTGTCGGAATCCTCTTTTAATGTAATACATTAATTTTCTCCTGTAACCAGGAGTGTGACCCCCTCTCTCCCCCAGAGGGGGAGGCATCCCAAGGGGAGCATCCCCTTGACCCCCTCAAGTTTTCTCATCAACCTTCTGACAGCTATCGCAACATTGGGGGATGCCCGAGCGGCGGGGGCGGAAGCACGATGTGCTGTAGCCCCCAAGAGCGACTCCTTCTTTCCCTCAAGGATTTCAACAGAGCCTGCTCTACCTTAAAATAGCAATCAAACCACCGCGGGGACGCCCCTTTGGGCGGCGGCGTTCATCATAGTTGGGGGTATGAGGGCATCAGCCCCCATCAATAAACCACTTCAACAAAAGTAACTCAAAATATTAACCGACGTTTCCCCTTTCAATCTAATCCCGCCGCATCTGACGATATCCCATTAATACAACTCCGACTATAACCAGTGCAGCAACCGGAATACAGGGTTCGAGCGGAATTTCATTGGGTGAGGATTCTGCCGGGTGGAAAACGATCTCGGTTGCAGCATACTCGTCTTTGACAGAGCGGAGCCGGTCTACCGGGGAACTGACAACATATATCGTATAGGTACCGGGCTTGAGATTGCCAAGGATGACAGAAGTATCCCATGTATAGGACCAGGTTCCATTCTCAAGATGCACCGGTGCCGTAGTGAACAAACCCCGGCCGGCCGGGATGTTGAGGTTGTCCAGGGTCACGCCACGGGGATCGAGATCAGGGCCGGTTACAAAGAGATACGCCGCAATCGTTTTTATTCCGGTCACTGAGCCGCTGAGAATGATCGTATCGCCGACATGCGCCACATTTTCTGAAGTATTGAGGGTGAGTGTCACGGCTCCTGCTGCAGGAATAAGTGCGCACAGCAGGGCTGCGGCAAGGATGAACAGGAGATAGACCCGGCGCATGCCGGTAGGGTGAGCTGTGAAAGGGTAAAACATTGTCTTTTTGACGAGGGGATCAAAACCTGACCACCATCACAGCCTCCTCTTCTTTTTTAAGGTCTCCTTTGAGATGCTCGGCATCAAAATCGTACGCATCACCGGGAGTATAATCCTCGTAGAGTTCGCACTTGTCCAGCACATCGACAAATTCTTTTAAGAATATCCGGGGAATAACATCGATCCGTCCCCCGAAACGCGTGGTGATTTTTTTGATCATAGCGCGGATGAAACGGTGCGAGACCCGCTCACGGTCCGGCTCCGAATACGCCTGTGCATAGACATCCACAACTTTGAGCGCCACCAGTTCGAGTTTTGAGGTATCAAACTTCCCGAGCATAATCTGCGGCTGGCGGGGGTTGCGGTAGGCATCGTTCTGCACGACACTGATGCGATCGTAGAGTGGCGGGACTGAGCGGATGCCACGTGAACCGTCATACATGGCGGGAGTGCCGGTGAAGAGGAAGAAACAGCGCGGCATATCGCCCCGGTCGAGCGCATCGATGATCCGGACGAGCGTGTGGTAGCCCTTCTCCCGCTGGTTGCGCTGGAGTCCCTGCGTGGTCTCCATCTCATCGACAGCGATTGCAATCCCGTTGTAACCTGCCCCGTGGATAATGGAGACAAGCCCCCGCAGGAAGACAAACGCGATGGTGTCATCGATCTCCCCCTTGATCCCTGCCTTCTGCTTGAAATCCCGCCCGATATTCGGTTCGCCGGCAATCCAGCCAAGTGCCGCCTGTGCCAGCTGGAAGTCCCCGGCGTTGTTCGCCCGGTAATAGGTGCGAAGGGCCGCAGCAAGGGCTGTGTTCACCTCGCTGATCCCGCTGAGCGCAGTTTCGATCTCCCGCTCCGTGGCCTCTTCAAGTACAGCGTCTTCAAGGCCTGTCCCGCTCACCGAGAGCAGCCGCTCTTCGATGGCAAAGAGCCAGTTGTCGAGAATAGTCTTGATCGCGTGCTCTTCGCCGCCCGTGCGGAGGTTTGCACAGACCTGCTGGTAGATACCTTTGATCTTATAGAGTGGTGTGGAGGATGAGATGATCACGTGCGAGGTGACAAAACCCTTGGTGCGGGCGATCTCAAGTGCCCGGGCAACCAGAAACGTCTTGCCGCTCCCGTACTCGCCCCGGATAAACTTGAGATCCCCGCCGCTCTGCGCAACGTAATCCAGTTGCCTGCTGATCACGCCCTCTTCAACATCGAGCCCGACGGCGATCCGCTCCAGCCCGCTTGCGGGAACTGTACCCCTGCGTAACGCATTGATGATGTTGATACTCTCGAGCCGGCGCTGGTCCATCCGTTCAGGTTCCGGTATATTCATACGCTTCTCCCTCCTCCCCAACTCCTTTCTTTGCGATCAGTAACAATCCCTGTGCTGTTGCTTTTTCGATCAGGCGGTTGACAATCCCGACTACCCTTCGGGTTCCCAGCACCTTCCTTAAGTCCATCTCATTTGCAGTCCGGTGCAGCCGGATAAACTCAAGGATTTTTGCCTCCTGTTCCGTAAGACCGAGCTGGTCGGTAATCACCTGTGCAGGGGGGCCACCTGCGACCCGTTTTTTTGCCTGCGGCACGTTCATGATCGGGCGATCGGCTACTGACTTCTCCTTACAGGCCCGGATCAGGGTGAGGAAATCCTCAAGGCGGATAGCCCGGCTGTGGGCCGGCATCACGTCCATCCCGCTCAGGCAGTAATACTTGCAGCCCGCATAGTCCTGCTCATCGTGTGCATTGGTGCCGGCAATGAAAAAAGCCATCGCGAGAAGCTCAAGGCCTTCGGAATTCAGGGTCGCCCGACGGGCTTCAAGTTTTACCAGCAACTGGGCCATCAGCCGCTTCAGGCGGTGCATGGTGCCGTGCCTGTCCACAATGACGGCTGCCACCCGGCTTATGTCTGCACTCTTTTTCACATTGGAGAGGATGTAAAGCATCACTTTCTCGCACTCGCGTTCTTCACCATGTGCATCGAGGAATTGTGCATAGACAAGACCCCCAGTGAGAAAATCAGCCCGGTACGCCCGGTAGTACCAGGAGCGGGCTTCTGCGGCATCGCCGATCTCTTCGTATAACCGGGCGGTTTCGAGCAGGCTTGCAACGTTCACATCCTGTGAAACAATCCCAAGGAACCTGCGCTTTGCTTCCTCTGCGGGCACCCCCATCAAGAGGTGCCGGCGGTACCTGCCAATGATAGTACCCAGCAGATCCAGATCGTTTTTCGTTGCCAGTTCATCCCTGATCAACTGCTCGTAGGCAGCAAGGGCATCGTTTCTCCCCTCGCCAGCATTTGCCCGGGCGGCGAGCAGATCGCACACTAAAAGGCGATACACCGGCTGGCGGGAGCGTTCAGCGAGGGCCCGGGCTGTATCGAGCGCTTCTTTGGCACTCCCCTCTGCCTGGAGAAGCAGTGCATAATCAAAAAGGATCTCCCCTTCGGTATCGGACTGGATGTGATCTGCATAGGCCGCAAGGGAAGCCGGTATATCGTAGCAGGAAAGGGCAGAAAGATATTTCCTGAGTACTGCGGGATCCCGGGTCTCTTTGTAGATCCGGTTCGCCAGTTCCGCAGCGGCAGGAAAGTTGCCGGTCTTTACCAGAGCATCAACATATTCATGACCCGGAGCAGTTCCGCCCCCCATCAGGTCATGCATCGAGAGTGCCTCTGCAGCCTCGCCAATCCCCAGGAGCGCCTGCATCAGGTGCCGGACATCTGCCGGTTTCTTACCCAGCTGGACAAGGCGCCTGAATACCGGCAGTGCAGCCCGGTAATCCCGGTGGGCGAGAAGATACTCTGCATAGCTCCGCAGGGCATCCTGGTTGGAGGGGTCAAGGTGGACGGCAGTTGCATACTCCGCAATCGCCCCTTCATCCCCCCGGGCTTCGAGCACTTTTGCCAGGTAACTGTGCACATAGGAAGAGTCCGGCATCTTCTGGGCAAGATCCTTAAAAAAGACTTCCGCATCGTCGAGTTTTCCCATATAGTAGAGGTTCGTTGCGGCGAGCACATCGATCGCGGAATCCTTTCCGGATTCTAAAAGGATGGTGCAGATCTGGCCGGATTCGATATACCGCCCGTCTTCAAAGAGCCGGAACGCTTCTTTCTTCTGCTCTTCACGCGATGATGGGATCATACATTTCCTGGACCAAACCGGATCGCAAACAGCCCCATAAGCATCCGGATCATATCCCGCTTCTGCACCCGCGAATCGCCCTTGTTCTGCCAGACAATAGGGACTTCAGTTACCGTGTAACCAGCCCGCTGCATCCGCCAGAGCAGTTCGACATCAAACTCAAATCCCCTCGAAGTCATCTCGGGAAGAACAGTGTCGACTGCGGCTTTTGTAAAGACCTTTGCCCCGCACTGGGTATCGCTGAAGTTGAGACCAAAGAGCAGCCGGATCAGGAGATTGAAACCCCGGCTCTCCATCCTTCGCAGTATCCCCTGCCGCACGCGAAGGGTTGAGCCCGGCACCCAGCGCGAACCGATTGCACCCTCAAAACGTGAAAGGTGAGAAAAAAGCCGCTGCATCTCAGCAATACTCGTAGAACCGTCCGCATCGAAGTATCCAACGAAGGGTGCCCGGGCAGCTTTGAGTCCTTCGATCACGCCACCTCCCTTGCCCAGCCGGTGATCGAACCCCAGACAGCGGATCGTGAGATCTTTTCTGCCGGCCGCAATCCTGCTGACACACTCCGCAGTCCTGTCAGTCCCGTCACAGACAACGATAAGTTCCCCGTCAAATCCTGCAATATCATCGAAGAGGGACTGGATCCGGTTCTCCTCGTTGTATGCGGGGATGACGAGACTGAACGATATGCCGGGGGGGGTCATGACGGGCTTGCTCCTGTTACCAAAGATGTAAGAGGTAAAGTATCAGACGGGATGGAGTATACGTGCGAACTCTTTTTGTACGGTCAGGATATATTGTACTATAACCGTGAGCAGAGTGTCCCAATAACATTACTGGTGTTTGAGCAGGTGCTGGCCAAGCACCGTTGCCGGACGGTACTTCTCTGCCATATGGAGCGCGGTTTTCTTAAGTTCATGATGTTCGGCAAGGCAACTCTCCGGTGGCGGGGATTTACGAAGAATTGCTGATGTGTTCTCGGTAATCTGGATGAGTTCTGTGGCAATTACCGCATTGAGCCAGATGAGGTCAGCGAGCATCTCTTTTGTTTCAGGGTCCTGCATGGTGAAAAGATGACATTTTCGGAATCTTAAGGATAGGGGTGAAACATAAGGAATCCTGTTCCAGATTCTCATAAAAAAGATTGTCGGCAACGAAACGGACTTATTTATAAAATAATTATCAGCCCAGCATAATTTCCGGTCAAGATGAGGCGATAATTTGCCGTATCTGTTGGATCATGGATAAAAATTCTGCGGCATCCGGCTCCCGTGTGGCAAAAACCACCTCATCACACAGCCAGAGCATACCTTCAATGTTCCTGACATCACGGCCAGAAGTGCGGAGGAGCGACACAATTTCCGTTGTGGTAACTTCGTCCTTGTTCCCGTACTCGTACGACAGGAATACCCTGAGGGCCCGGCCTGCCTGGCTGTACGCATCGGAGTAACGGTGCTGGTTAGATGCCCGCTCGGCATCGTTAAGGAGCTGCTCTGCCTCTTTTCGATGGTCAAAGTACAGCGTCGGTAAGCCGGCCCGGGCATCGGGTGCCGGAAGCACGCGTCGCTTGTATCTCCAGTACACGTACCCTCCGAAGATCGTAAGGATTACTATCGCCAGCATAAGGACGGGGACACGCGGAAAGCCGGCCGGCCCGGTCTCCAGATCCAGAGTCACCTGCACAACACGGTTGTCTTTCGTGGTCGCATTCATGTACGCTTTTTTTCCATCGGATGTGGCATACGTGATATTCGCCATTGCACTGGAGAGCGTGCGGTTGATGGAAGTCTCCTTATGATCATACTCCTGCTCTGCAAGTGTCCGGGCAAAGGACTGGAATGTCATATCGGCGTCCAGTGCAGGGTCAGCGGTGATCGCAGTATTCGCCACCTCGCGCACCGAAGGGACGACCCCGCCCTGCATTGAACCCTGCACGATGACCTGGTCTTCCGCTCCTTTCCGGTACACCATTGAGAACGTACCAGTATCATTACCTGCCGGCTGTGAATCCAATGTCTGACGGGTGAAGCCTTCGGCACCAAGACTGTCGTTCACTGCCATAAACAGCGGATCTGTTCCGAGCCGCCCGTCAAACTCCGATTGTTCCCGCTCCCGCTTCTCCTTCTCGCGCTGTTGCTGCTGTCGGGCAGCTTCCGTATCCATTTGCGGCTGGCCACTCGCAATTGATTGCTGCCCTGTGCTGTCAGATCCCATCTGCTGCCGGGTGCTCACCGTCTGCTCCACCATACTAACAGAACTTGCCGACGGGATCTCTCCGCTCTCCGGCCGGCTGGTGCTTTCCAGAAATACGGTGGAATTTTTCATGAGGCCGGAGTCTGATACAATGTGGACGAAGAACTCCGGCAGGCTCGTATTGACCGGGAACGGGGCCACATGATAGAACGATACATGCACCTTGTAATCCCGGGACACCTGTGAGGGGGCCATCGTGAGGTTTAAGAATGACTGGCCGGTCGGGATCGTCTGGGTGAAGACCCGGTTCTGGGTGCTGATCATCACAACACCGGTCTTCTGGAGTTGCATATCGGTGGAGAAACGGACGGTCCCGGGCATCTCATCCGGATAACTGCTGGTCACCGCAAGCGGGATCTCCACGGGTTGCCCGGTCAGGAAATAATAGTCCTGCTGGCCTGCGGTGAATGTGATATCTGCGGCAAGAGCTGTCGGGACGATGAGACAGAGCAAGAGAAACGCAAACAGGACCTTGCAACTCATTGGATGATCCGCCCCCGCCCATACCGCAGAAAGAGCTCGATGAGGATGAGGATGAGTGCCCCGCCAATAAAGAAGTCCCTGATGCTCGTCTCTTCCGGTTCGCGGACAATCACCTTATTCAGTCCGGTATAAATTTCAGACAATGTCTGTCCATCTACAGATTTGAAGTACCTGCCCCCGGTCTTTTCTGCAACCGACTTCAGGGTTGCCTCGTCGAGCTCGGCATTCTGCGGTTTGCCCAGCCAGTCATACCCGATCACCACCGGTTGTGACGATCCCAGCCCCACAGTGAAGACCTGGATATTGGCGTCCTGTGCAACTGCGACCGCTTCGTCAACGGTAACCATGCCGGTGTTGTTTACGCCATCCGAGAGCAGGATTACCACGCTTTTTTTGTTCGGTATTGATCGGGCCATGTCGATCGCAAGCATGAGGCCGTCGCCGATTGCGGTCTGTCCCGGTTTTGGTGTAATAGACCCGAGTTTCTGCCGGACCCGGTCCTTGTCGGGGCTCAGGTACGCCGCAGTAGTTGCGCCGGACTCGAAGATCACAACGCCGGCATTATCGGACGGCTCGAGGTTTTTGATAAGCGTGTCGGCCGCATTCTTGGCTGCTTCGAGCCGGGTGGGCGGGTAATCGCTGGCCTGCATGCTCCCGGAATCGTCAATGGCAAGGACGACATTGACCCCTTCTTTAGCCTGATCAAGGGGGATGTGGGGGTCTGCAAGACCGATAAACAGCAGGGCAATGGCAGCGAGGACGATTGCAAAGAGCAGGTGAGCACGCCGGGATTTCTGTTTGTCTCCGAGAGCAGATTTTACAAATGCAATGTTGGAAAAGACGAGCGCTTCCCGTTTCTTTTTCTTAAGTACAAAGTGATAGGCTGCGGCCAGGACAGGTATAAGAACAAGTCCCCAGAGCCAGACTGGGTTATAGAATCCTGCCATGGTTCCGCCTCCTCTTCATGCCCCGGAAGAACTGCTGCAACGGGATATCGTAGGGATCTGTTGTCAGGAGTGATACATTGCCGATTCCCGCCCGGGAAAGGCCGGCAGTGAGTGTCCTTTCCGCTTCTTCAACGAGTGCTGAATATCTCGTGCGAAAGCCAGCATCGGACGTGTCCACGAGAACCTGTTCCCCGGTCTCGGAATCCTCAAGTGCCAGGGTTCCGAAATCGGGCAGCTCCTGTTCCCGCACATCTGTAACACGGACTGCGATGACTTCGTGGCGCCTGCGGAGGGCCTTGAGCGCCCCCAGAAAATCCGGCGATACGAAATCCGACAGGATAATCACCGAACTTTTTCGCATAAGGATCGTGCCAAGGAACCTTGCTGCGACTGATAGATCGGTCTTGATCGAGACTGCCTTATAATCGATTAAGGTATTGAGGATCGAGACAAGGTGTTTTTTCCCCCGTTTTGCCGGCAGGAACTTTTCCACCCGGTCCGAGAAAAGGCAGAGGCCGATACGGTCGTTATTCCGCAGTGCTGCAAAGGCAAGGCTCGCGGTCACTTCAAGCATCTTCTTCTGTTTGGAGATCTCTGAACCAAACGTGCCGGATCCTGATATATCTACGACAAAGTAAAAGGTCTGGTCGCGCTCCTCGGTATATTCCTTGATAAACGGGCGGTTGTACCGGGCAGTGACTTTCCAGTCAATGGTGCGGACATCATCTCCGGGCACGTACTCCCGGATCTCGGCAAACTCGACCCCATGGCCTTTGAAGAGTGAGTGGTGGAGCCCCGACTGGAGCCCTTCCACCAGCGCATTGGTGGTGATCTCAATCTTTTTGAGCTGGCGGATCAGGTCGGTTCTGTTTTCCATGTGGTCACCCCCTTATCCGTGCAGCCTGCTCCCGTGGTCATGGCAGTCCTTACGGCACCGTTACTCTCTGGAGAATTCGATCGATGATCGCATCCGGCGTCACACCTTCTGCCTCACCCTCATACGTCAGGATGATTCGGTGCCGGAGCACATCGTGTGCCACCGCTTTGACATCCTCGGGGAGCACAAAACCCCGGCCGGCCAGCAGGGCCCGGGCCTTGGCACCGAGGATCAGGCTGATAGACGCACGCGGGGATGCACCATAGGCAACGTACTTTGCCGTGTCTATGGCATAGGCAGCCGGGTGACGGGTGGCATCCACGAGCTCCGTGACATAGTGCTTGATAGCAGCATCCGCGTAAAGGCTTCTTGTGAATGACTGGATGGCGAGGATCTTTTCTACACTCATCACCTTTTTTGGGGTGATGGTTGTACCTTCAGTGAACCGGTCGAGAATCCTGACCTCGTCTTCTTTATCCGGGTAGGTCATCAGTACCTTGAACATAAACCGGTCGACCTGAGCCTCCGGGAGGGGATAAGTGCCCTCTGATTCGATAGGGTTCTGGGTGGCAAGCACAAAGAACGGGTGAGCAAGCGGGTGTGTCTCACCCTGGATGGTCACCTGCTTCTCCTGCATTGCCTCTAACAGGGCGGACTGCACCTTCGGGGGTGCACGGTTGATCTCATCGGCAAGGACAAAATGTGCAAAGATCGGACCCCGGATAGTAGAGAAGCTGGCATCCTTCTGGTTGAAGATTTTCGTCCCCATGATATCGGCGGGAAGGAGATCCGGCGTGAACTGGAGCCTGACAAAACTGCAATCTATGCACTGCGAGAGTGTGCGGATCATAAGCGTCTTTGCAATGCCCGGCACTCCTTCTAAAAGAACGTGCCCGTCCGCACACAATGCGATGATGAGCCGGTCGATAACGTCTTCCTGCCCGACAACGACGCTCATCATCTCGCCCTGGAGCGCATTTAGTTCCGCAGCAAACATTTTTGCCTGATCGGTCAGTTGGGAAATTTCTGCATTCATCTCTGTCACCATGCACTCGCGATTTTTGCTGGACTTGTGGCATAGTCCCGGTCATCAAATGGGAATTTGCCCGTTGATCCCGCTTGTCCTACCCTCACACTATTGCGATTGATTATGCGGTTGTCCGGTATATGCATTGAACCTGACGGATTGTGTCTGCAGGCCTATATATCCCCGTTGATATTGATTTCACCCGACGGGAGGGAAGTAGATGCTGTTTTTATCATGCTACCATCCTTCCAGACCTCGACAACCAGTGCCTGTTTTGCGGAATTATCCTGTTTTTTAAACGAGACTGATACTGAAGTGCCCGGGTGTTCGATCTCAAACAGCCGCTCTCCCGAATTGTGGATCTCCTGCGTCTCACTCCCGGAAGTGTATGACCCTTCATACCCGCCGCGGTAGCTGACCTTAATAAAGATCCCTTTTACCGGTATTACGACCTGTGTGGGTTCATAGATACTTTCCGGGGCGACACCATAAGTCAGGACCCCCGGCTGCTGGGACGACGCCCTGACAGCGGACACTGGTATTCCCTGCACTGATGATGACTGCACTGGAGATAAACCGGGTGATGGGAGGCTCGTTGTTTCCCCATTGCCGCCCCAAAAATACACGAGCGCAATTACCACCACAATAATCATACCTGCGATTGTTGCGATGGATATCCATGGTTTTTTCCCCATGCTGTTGTTCGATCCTTTTCTTTCTGTTGCCATTTTTTTAACCTCTTATCCTGACACCGGTGAAATGTTCACCAGATGCTTACGTCAGAAGATTTAATTCTTGCATTTAAACGACTTATGAGCAAATTCTCTACATGTTGGGAAAAGACCGTGTGGTTGCGAACAAAATACCCCACGGTAATTCATTAAATGAAACGTGAACTCAGGTACCCGGACTAAAAAAAGAAAAAAATATGCGCCTATCTCAACCCGACAGCACCGATCAAGCGTGTGGCATTTCGTAAATCGCTCATGACAATTTTGTCCTGTGACATGGTATAGAGCGTATCTTCGATATAGAGCGCACGTTTTACTTCATGGTAGGATCCGTTCGTATCCCGGTAATGCACGACCGTCCCTTTCCGGGTGAAACCGTTGTCCGGATCTACGCCAAATACATATGCCCCGCCCCAGATTGAATGACGCCAGCCATTCACAGACGTTGCATCTTCCACGAGATGAACGGGCAGGACAAGGAGATCCTTTTCCCGGTCGAACAGGAAGGCCTTGTGATCCGTGAGTATCTCGGAATCGCTTCCGTATCCGCCCATTTTCTCCTCATCGATCAGTCGCGGATTGTGCACATCGGCAACATCAAAAAGTGCCAGTTTCAGGCCGCCCCATGTCGATTGCTTTCCGACACCGATGAGATGAGTGGCGTCATAAGGGTGCAAGTAACTGGAGTAGCCAGGAATATGCAGTTCACCCAGTACCATCGGACGCGCCGGGTCCGAGAGATCAATGACAAAAAGCGGATCGGTCTCCCGGAATGTCACCAGGTACAACCGGTCTCCCATGAACCGTGCAGCATAGATCCGCTCGCCGGGCGCGAGATTATCCACCGAGCCCATGATGCTCATATGGTTATCCAGGACCGATACCTTGCTGAACCGGGTGTTCCGCGGGCCGCCCCGGTCCTGAACGGTTGTCGCAATCCGCAGGTTTCCTTCGTATTCATCCATTGAGAACTGGTTGAGCAACGTCCCGTCAACCGTTCCGCGTGCTGCAAAGGATATCAGGCCATCGTTCAGCGCAAAGGCATACAGGTCGGTTTTATCCGGGGTGCGGTAATCTCCGGGCGAAGCGATCGCAATATACAAGCGGTCCGGTGACACGTATAGGGTTCCGGCCGATCCGATAAGGAATGTTTTTGCTTTTATCGGATCACCCGCAATGATATCAACAGCCCCGACGGTTGTTAAGGAATACTCCCGGTCTTTTTTATCGAAATAATAGACCGGGGGAACCGATGAACCCCTCCGGCTGTCATAGATCTCCGGAAAGGCCACATCATCGGCATACAGGTCGATGTAATCCGTCGTGACGAAATAGAGCATTGAGCCGATCATGCGGGTGTCCTTATACGCTCCATCCATCTCCATCTCGCGCTGGAGTGCCGGATGGGCCGGATCCTTTATCGAATAGACAAATACCCGTGTCTTCTGGACGGTTGGCATGGTGTTGCCGCAGGCGCCGGGCGGGCAATTCATGAAGGTACGTGGTTTATACTCAGAACTGATCAGAACGAGCCGGTCCCCGTGCAAGTACAATGACTGTGGGGATCCGGAAAACTGTAAGGTCGAGATAATTTCTGCGGTATTAGCAGGATATGCGTGAAGGATATGGACGTGATTGCCGGTAACGACATAGAGGTATGTCCCGTCAGTCTTGATGATATCCGCCTCGTCCACATCCTTTACCTGGACATTGGTGGTGGAATATTCCCGGTTCGTTTCCGGTGCCGGGGCTGTCATTGATACCGGTGCCGGTTGCGAGGATGACGATGCCCGGATGGTCCCGGTCGAACCGGAAAACTCCCCGCTCTGGCTCTTCTGGGTTGGCTTGAAGGAGGAAGAATAGACCTGCACAAGCATCTCGTCATCTGCCGCGAGGTTGGTCCGCCCGGTGATGGTGAACTTCTCACCCACATACCGGTCGCCGATAGGGTTGATGGTGATGAAATATTTCCCGGTGACGGGTATCGGCTGGAGTCCCTGCGCCCGCTGTGAGATCCTTCCCTGCGGCGAATCAAGAACATTGAAGAGGGCGGTGCCGGTCGCTTGTTGCAGGATTGCATCTGCCGTGACGATATACTCATCAGGTTTGAAAGTCGATGTATCGACATCGAACCTCCAGGTGCGGGTCCCGTTTGCCGTGGACCATTCGCGGGTATCCACAGGGCCGGTTACGTCTGTCAGGAGCTGCGGTTCATCATACCCCTCAGTATGTGTTCTGAGAAATGCCCGGGCATCCTCCTGTGACGAGAACTGTAGTGGTTCTTCAGCGCCGGGCATGACTTTTTGCTGTAGAGCGGGTTGGATCGGTAGTTGGCTACTACTGGTTTCCCCCATTTGCAGCGAGAATGCGGTCATCACCAGGTATGCAAGGATGATGCCGGAGATAATGCCTGACAGGATCAGAACGATTGTGTTTTTTGGTACCATACATGATCACCTCCGATCGCGAAACGACCACGACCGGGATTTGTATGGTCAGAAAAATGCCCCGTCTATATAAACGATTTATGAGCAAATGCTCTACATATCGAAAAAAAGACTCGACCGCAGACAAACGATAACACTGATATCATTCATGGGAGCAGCTCTTTATATGAAAGTCCTGTGGATTGCCGTGCTGCTTTGTGCCGGTGCAGTGCTCGTCCTCGCGGTTGCTTCCCCGGGTCCTCTACAGGCCCCTGGCAGGTACTGTGCAACTGCGATTACAGACAATCCTTTGGATCAATCCATGCAAAGCGGGATGACCGGGCTCCTGTCAGCAACAAACCGGACCGGGCACCAGGAACATACCGCATTGTTCTCAAAATACGTGTCTGCTGACACCCCCTATATCATTGTCTCACTCTATAGCGGCGATCTGGCCGATCCGCTTTCATTATCGGTCATTACCCCGGACAAAACCCTTGGCCCTTTTACTGATGGATCGGATGGCAGAATTGACGGGAGGATTGATTTAAAGATTAATAATCCAGTTGGTATGGTGCCGGGACTCTGGAAATTCCAGGTCCATAGTTTCAAGAATATTACCTCTGGCAGTCTCGAAAATCTTTCATGGATTAAGACCAGCACCTAAAGACCACAAGGCTGATGAGTAAACAAAAAAAATAAAACAGTTATGATAAGGAGGGAACTGATTTCTGTTGCGCTGCTCGCTGTTCTGCTCGCAGCACTTGCAGTACCAGTAATCGCTCTCCCACAGGGATATATCGTAGAACCGGCGTTCGGGGCAACCGGGAAAACCACCACAGATGTCATCCCCATTACATTCTGGGATCTCACGTTCCGCGAGATGGTTATTATAGGTGCCCTCGCCCTCTTCCCGGCTTTTGTTTTTCCGGTCGAGATTTTTTTTGCATTAAAATTCCTCTCCTTGTTCGGGTTTAAGAGGATAGCGAGAAACAATATCCTTGCCAGCACGGTACGAAATACGTTGTACACCCTCATCCGGTCCCGGCCGGGTATCAGTTTCGTTGAGTTATCCCAAGAGATGGGGATCTCCCGCGGTGCGCTCACCTATCACTTGACCCTCATGAGAATTTCTAAAAAAATTATTCTTCTCAAGAACCATGGGGCTCTCAGTTATTTTGAGAATTCCGGCAAATATGGCAATGGTGAACAGAAAGTGATGAAATACCTGCGTCAGGATACAGATAATAAGATCCTCCTCTCTCTTGCCCGGAATCCTCTGATGTCCCGCACGGACTTTGAAAAGATTCTCGGCGTGTCGGGTCCAACCGTTTCCTGGCACATGAAACGGCTTATCGATGACGGTATCTTAAACGTACGAAAGGACGGGCGTTTTTCCCGATATGCCCTCTCGGAAGCAACATGGTCATCCCTGCTAAAATATTGTGAGGATGTTTCTGGTTTGCCAGGACAGTCATCAGGTGCAGTCATTACGGTCCGCTATTCTGCCATGGCCGGAACCGCAGAACTCTAACCGGTGTTTTCTGGATTTTTTAAGGCAGCATATTCTGTAGTATTAGGCTTTACCGGGCCATTTTTAGATGGCGGAATGATTTTTTTTAGCGTGCTGTTTCCCCTACATCCAAAAATCCATCTATTGCCGGGGGATTCTGTTACGAGCATAAGCTGACGAATTCCTGCCGCACGCTCTGCCACACACACCGTTGTGGCACCCAGATCCCCCGGGGACATGGCATATACCATGCCTGCCCGGTCTCATCACTCGTCAGGGAAGCCGGGCAGGTCAGATCGCCAGTAGAACTACATGTTGAAAAAGCAGGGGACATCTGTGAAGTGAGATACAGGTAGGTTCCGGCCCGATCCTGCTCGTGCTTCACGATATAGTTGTGGATTCCCGTGTACGTGTAGTAGTTCTCCATGAGTGTCCTGTATCGGGAGGGACTATCCTGTGAGGTCTTTTCAAGATGCACCCTGAGTAATGCGATCCGTGCATCAACGGCTTTCTTCTGGAGTAAGATATATTCTGTTTTTTCCGCACTGGTGAACATTTTGGATCCTGAACCCACCCGGATCACCAGCGGAAGACTGGTTATAGGCGTCTTTCCCGGAACTTGGCCGGAAGGGACATATTTTACGGACTGGTTCAGTCCCCGTGGCACATCACCCATGAATGAAACGCCCGTAGTCTCGACATAAATGTACCCGGTGTCCCTGTACTGCATACGTTCACCACTTACACCGATCGCCATGTGGTGTTCCGGGATAAAGAGAAGGAGTGAGACGTTGTAACTTTCCCGTGAGAGGAGGCCGGCAAGTAAGACACTCTTATCATCGCAATCACCGGTCCCCTCAACAATGGTTTCGACCGGGAAACGAGAGGGATTATCGGGGTGTGCAGCAGATTCATTGTCGTAAGGAAGGCTCTGCACAAATACCGTGAGTAGTTCAAGATATTCGTCATCGGAATACTGCTGTTCCGTCCTGATGCTACGGAAACTTTGGATGAGGTCAGCATAGAGCGAGTCCTGGTGCGGATCGTCAACAAACGCCCGGTAGTAATCGGAAGCCATGGTTTCCGGTGCGGTTTCTTGTGATATTATTGCGAATTTATCCCCGTTTTTTGCCCCGTAATAGACGGCATTGCTTACATTGGTCGTGATGGTGATGTTCGACTTTTGGAAGGAGAAGGTGTACTGGCGGGAAATATTCCCCGGTGTACGGTTATAGGAAATAAACGGTAACGTGGCAGTATCCGTTATCCCGGCCTGGTTCGCAGGTATTGGTCCGTGCCCCGGTTCATTGTCGTCATTATCTGCCGGCTCTGTTGGAAGAACCGGTGTCCCCGCCGGATTGTCAGGTATCTGGAAAGCGGGTATCATGAGGGGAATACCTGTCGGTCCCTGATGACCATCACTATCCACAATGATAGCAGCAGTTGGCGGGATGAGCAGGATCGCCGCAATAAGAAAAAAGATTACAGTTCTGTAATAGAGCTTCTTACCTATCCGCTGCAATATTCCCCCGGTAAGTGATTCCGGGTCCGGGATGCCGATAGGAAAGCAGATACCGGGTTTTTTTTGTAGGGAGACTGCTGCTGCCTGGATACGCGGACTCATTTTTCCTGCCGGATTATTATCAGGTTATTGGGGATAGTGGGGAAAATGTTTTGGGATTTGTATTGCGGGAAATTCCTGACCTGAAGTGTCCACGGTGGTATGTGGGGATAAGGATTTTTTCTTACTCGTTTTCGATTGAATTTTCATGTGCCTAATTATCTGAAAAAAAAGTCAATGGGACGTTTAAAAATAAAGCAGTCTCATCTTTGCTTTTGAAACGTTTTGCCAATCGCGCTGTTCATAGGAATGGATCATTTTAATCGTTCAATAATCTGATAATCCTAAAGAGACTCATGTCCTATATAGAAAATATCCGGAAGCATGGCAGCAATGCCAACCCGTTCTTTTGTTTAATGGGGATTGATATCGTCAGTTATGAACCCGGAACGGCAGTGCTCAGGATGCAGATCCGGCCGGATATGCTCAACGGTGTCGGCTGGCTGCAGGGAGGAATGCTCGTTGCACTCGCGGATGAGGCGATTGCCCTTGCCCTCTACACCCAGCTAAAGGAGCACGAGGGTATTGCGACCATCTCCGAATCCACCAGTTTTGTCAAAGGTGTCCGGGAGGGTTTCATCGTTGCCGAGGCAAAGGTGATCAAGAAAGGAAGACGGGTTGCGTTTGCTGAAGCTGAGGTCTTTTTAGAAAGCGATGAAAAGACGATGCTTTCCCGTACTTCGTCAGCATTTGCCGTGACGGTAAAGGAATATAAAAAATGCTCTGTACAAATCATTGAGAAAACTCTGACGTTCCCGGGGGCTTCGCCCCCGCCACTGAGGCACCCCCCATTGCGATGACAACGTATTACCTGTAACCTTACTCGGGCTATCACACTGCGCCCGTCCCCCAACGGGGGACTGGTAGCGCAAGAGGGGGGCAATATATTACGTGAAAAACGATTTTCTACAATGCAAAAAATTATTTCTTCTTACCCGGGGACTTCTTCTCTTTAAGTTTCTCTTCAGGCTTTTTGCATTTAATATACCAGACCGCGCCACCAGCGACAATGATCACAAGGATAACAATCACTATCATGGATGCCGGTATTGTCGATGCAGCGGCCTGTTGTGCAGCGGCGAGACCCGCTGTTGCATCACGGTTGCCGGGATCAGATTCAAGGGCAATTTTATACGTATCAATAGCCCCGGAGTAGTCTCCCATCTTTGAGAGGGTGTCTCCCTTGTTGATCAGGGCAATCGTATAATTCTTCTCAAACAAGATGGCATTGTTATACGCTGCGAGAGCTTCAGGGTATTTTCCAAGGATATAGTTCGCATAGCCCTTATTGTTCCAGAGCATGTTGTCCTTGGGATAGAGTGCCAGTCCCTGGTCGAGAGTCTGGAGGGCCTCGTTGTATTTCTTGAGCTGTATCTGTGCGTAGGCTTTATCCCGGTACGTGTACAGCAGGCCATTGGATATTCCCATCAAGGTCGTATTGGAGGCAAGTGCCTGGTCAAAGAGGGCAATCGTACTCTCATAGTCATTCGTATCGAGGAGCAGTTCACCCCGGTTATAAAAGGTAGTTGCCTCATCTTTGGGGGCTTCATCCGCTGCCAGTACCGGCGGGACGAAGCAGGCAATGCATGCGATAATTGCCAGAATATGAATAATCTGCCTGAATTTCATATCATCTCAGTGAGATGTTTTCACAAATTAATCTTGCTTTTAAAAGAGCGTCACCACAGGTTCATAGCAATGGCTTTGCCGGGCCGGTGCAGACAGGCAAGAGGGAAATTTCCGGGTTTTCTGCCGTTACTTAAACGAAGATAACACTATTAGGGATTGTGAGCCAAATATAATGCAACTGGGGAGATTCTCGTGAAGTACATCATAATTACCGGCGGTGTGATGAGCGGCCTGGGAAAAGGGATCACGGCTGCATCGGTCGGACGTATCTTAAAGAACCGCGGCTATCAGGTGACAGCAGTCAAGATCGACCCCTACCTGAATATTGATGCGGGAACGATGAACCCGGCCCAGCACGGTGAAGTTTTTGTGCTCAAGGATGGGAGTGAAGTCGATCTCGATCTCGGCAACTACGAGAGGTTCCTTGATATCGAGCTGACGGCAGCCCACAATATCACGACCGGCAAGGTATACCGCACGGTCATCGATAAGGAACGCCGGGGCGATTTCCTCGGAGAGACCGTGCAGATTATTCCTCATATCACTGACCAGATCAAGACCTGTATCCGCCAGGCCGCAGAAGGGGAATTTCCCGACGGTACCAAGGCGGACATATGTCTCGTGGAAGTCGGGGGAACAGTTGGTGATATCGAGAGCATGCCGTTTTTAGAAGCGGTCCGCCAGATGCACGGTGAACTCCCCGAGCATGATATTGTGCTCATCCATGTCACCCTCATCCCTGAAGATACGATGGGGGACATGAAGACCAAACCCACCCAGCACTCGGTAAAAGCCCTGCGGGAGCTCGGGCTTCATGCTGACATCATTGTCGGCAGGAGCGAGAACCCGATTGGGGCCGGGACAAAACGCAAGATCTCAGCATTCTGCGACCTCCCCCAGACGGCCGTCATATCTGCTGCCACGGCTCCTGACACGTATGCTGTACCGATGGAGATGGAAAAGGAAGGCATTGCTGATGTGCTCTCTGCCCATCTCGGCCTGGATAAAAAAGAGCCCGACACCGCTTGGTACCGGCTGGTGAACAAGGAGTACACCAACCGGGTGACCGTTGCTATCGTCAGTAAGTACGGCATTGAGGATGTCTATATCAGTATCAAGGAATCGCTCAAGCATGCGGGACGGGCACTCTCGACGGAAGTAAAGATTGTCTGGCTGGATGCGGAACGCTACGAACGGAGCCAGCTCAAGGACTATGACGGCATCCTGATTCCCGGAGGATTCGGCAAACGCGGTATTGAAGGCAAGATCGAAGCGATCAAATTTGCCCGCGAGAACAATGTGCCATTCCTCGGCCTCTGCTTAGGGTTCCAGCTGGCAACCGTTGAGTACGCCCGACACAAGGCAGGGTTTGCCGATGCCACGAGTGAGGAGTTCGGAGAGGGCACCCACGTGATCGGGCTTTTACCGGAACAGGAAGGGATCAACGAACTCGGCGGGACAATGCGGCTTGGCAATTATACCGCTGATATCCGTGATGGCACGCTGGCGTTAAAACTCTACAAGGAGAAACAGATCACCGAACGCCACCGGCACCGGTACGAAGTGAACCCGAAGTATATCGGGGACCTGGAGAAGGCAGGGCTCGTCTTTTCCGCAACCAACAAGAACCGGATGGAGTGTCTCGAACTCCCAGGTCACCCGTTCTTCTTTGCCACGCAGTTTCACCCGGAGTTCCGTTCCCGGCCAACCCGCCCGTCTCCCCCGTATCTTGGGTTTGTTGAAGCATGCAGGGCGAACAAGAGGACAATATAGGAGATAAAGATGGTCAATACAGAGAAATTTATTACAAAATCCATTGCAGAGATCAAAACCGCAGCAGGTGACGACAAGGTGGTCATGGCCCTTTCAGGTGGCGTGGACAGTTCGGTCTGTGCGGCTCTTGCAGCCCGTGCAATCGGTGAAAATCTCATCCCGATCTACATCGATACCGGCCTGATGCGGAAGGGCGAGACCGAACGGATCCGCACGCTCTTTGGCAATATCCACCTCCAGATTGTGGATGCCGAAGACGAGTTCCTCGCATGCTTAAAGGGCATCACCGAACCCGAAGCCAAGCGCAAGGCTATCGGCGAGCGGTTCATCCGGGTCTTTGAGCGTGAAGCAAAGAAGGTCGGAGCCAGATGCCTGTTGCAGGGTACCATCTACCCTGACCGCATTGAGAGCGAGGGTGGGATCAAGAGCCACCACAATGTCGGGGGTATGCCGCTGCATATGGAGTTTGTGAAAGTGATCGAGCCGATCCGCGACCTCTACAAGGATGAAGTGCGGGACGTGGCCGGAGCCCTTGGTCTCCCTAAGGAGATCCAGCACCGGATGCCGTTTCCCGGCCCGGGGCTTGCGGTTCGTATCATTGGTGAAATTACCAAAGATAAAGTCGACATTATCCGCGAGGCAAACTGGATCGTTGAAGACGAACTGGTCGAGAAGTACCGGCCCTGGCAGTGCTTTGCCGCACTGCTCGGCCTTGGCACCGGCGTCAAAGGCGACAACCGGATTCACGGGTGGATCGTTGCCATACGAGCGGTAAACTCCCGTGACGGGATGACAGCAGATCCGCTCGATATCCCGTTTGAACACCTGGTAAAAATTGGTTCAAGAATTACCGCTGACATTCCCCGCGTTGCCAGGGTGGTCTACGATATCACGGCTAAACCCCCGGCAACCATTGAATATGAATAACGTGGGAACATAAGCAAACAAAAAAGAATACGGTGATGGAAATGGAAACAACAAGCCAGTTCAAAGCACTCGATGAACGCTACGTTATGCCGGCGTTCTCGCGGGATATGGCGATTGTAAAAGGCGAGGGATCAATTGTCTGGGATGCGGAAGGGAAACAGTATATTGACTGTGTCGCAGGCATCGCGGTCTGCAGTACCGGTCACTGCCACCCGGCCGTAGTAAAAGCGATCTGCGACCAGGCACACCAGCTGATCCACTGCTCCAACCTCTATTACGTGCCCCACCAGGGGGATCTTGCAAAGAAACTCGTAGAGATTACCGGCCTGCACAAGGCCTTTTTCTCCAACTCGGGTGCAGAAGCAACGGACGGGGCACTCAAACTGGCCCGGGTCCGGACCGGCAGGAAAAAATTTGTTGCCTTCACCCACGGCTTCCACGGCCGTACCGTAGGTTCCCTCGCCGTCACCCACAAGCCGGCGATCCGTGAGCCGTTCGAGCCGCTCGGCATGGTCAAGACCTTTGTCGAATACGGCGATCTTGATGCGCTGAAAAAAGTCGTGGATAACGATACAGCAGGGATCATCTTCGAACCGATCCAGGGAGAGGCAGGAGTCATTATACCACCAGACAGTTTCATCAAAGGCATCCGCGAGATCTGCGATGATACCGGCGCACTCATGATCGCTGATGAGGTCCAGACCGGTATGGGACGTACCGGCACATGGCTGGCCATGCAGCACACGAAGGTGATGCCGGATATTGTCACCCTTGCAAAGGGGATCGCCAGCGGGTTTCCAATGGGCGCACTGGTTGCCCGTGAAGACCTGGAGTTCAAAAAGAGCGAGCACGGGAGCACGTTTGCCGGGGGCCCGCTTGCCTGTGCAGCAGCGCTTGCCACGATTGGCGTCATAGAAAAGATCCTTCCCGATGTGGCCCGGAAAGGCGAACGGTTCGGCAGGGGTCTTGCCGCGTTAAACCCCCGTGTCCGCGGGCTGATGATCGGCATGACTATCGGGGACAAATGCCCGGATGTCCAGAAGAAATGCGCCAGCCAGGGTGTACTGGTCAACTGCGCTGCGGATGGGAACCTGCGGTTAGTCCCGCCGCTCGTAATTACGGATGCCGAGATCGACCGCGTGGTCGGAGTGATCAATGGAGCGCTTGGTTAGATCCTGCTATAAAAAAAAGAGCGGCTATGTCTTTGCCAAAAAAGCGGAGGATATCGCCCGCGAGTACGGTATCCGTAAGATAGCCCGGCTTGCCAGCAATGAAAACCCCGAGCCCCTTTCTCCTGCTGCGTTAGCTGCAGCAGAAGAAGTACTCAAAACCGTGAACCGGTATCCGGATGAGCGGGTCAATGTCCTGATGAATGCCCTGCGGGCATATTATGGCGATTATCACTTTGTGACGGGCGTTGGGATGGACGGTGTGATCGAGACTATCATCCGCACCCTTGTCGAGCCCGGGGAGACCGTAGCAATCTCCACGCCTACCTTCTCGTTCTATGCACTGGCGGCGATGGGCCAGGGTGCTGAAGTAATCACCGTACCACGGGAAGCAGATTTCTCGGTTGATTGCGGAAAACTGATTGAGGCAGCCAAAGAGGCAAAGATTACCTTTGTCTGTTCTCCCAACAACCCTACCGGGAATGCAATGCCGGTTGACACCGTTGCTGCGATTCTCGAAGGAATTGAAGGCGTCCTCTTTCTTGACAATGCCTATGTCGAGTTTGCCGGTATCGACTATCTCCCTCTCATGAAGAAACACGAGAACCTTGTATTGGGAAGAACTTTTTCCAAGGTTTACTCCCTTGCCGGCCTGCGGATCGGGTATGCATTCACCCCGCGATGGCTGCCGCCGTGGTACCAGCGGGCAGGGACGCCGTTCACCGTCAATTCGGTCTCCGCAGCAGCGGCAGCAGCGGCACTGCCGGACAAGGAGCGTGCAGAACGCTATATCGATCAGGTGAAGCGATGGCGCACACGGTTTGCCGATGAGGTGAAGTACCCGGTGCTCCCCTCGGATGCGAACTTTGTGATGATCGATGTCGCCCCGCACAAGAGCGATGCAGTTGTTGAAAACCTTGCCCGCAAAGGCGTTGTGGTCCGCTCGTGCAGGAGTTTTGCCGGTCTGCCTGACCATTACATCCGCGTGAGCGTCGGTGAGGACTGGGAGAACGAGTTGTTCATTGAGGAGATAAACAAACTATGATGTGCGGTATCACCGGCACTCCGGGCACCGGCAAATCGCTGATAGGCGAGGAGCTTACCCGGCGGGGGCACAAGGTCGTGCATCTTACCGATACCATACGCCCCTATATCACCGGTGACGATGAGCAGCGCGACACCGAGATCTTCGATGATGAGCGCTGGGCAGCGGAGTTTGTCCCGGTACACGGGTTTGTGGAAGGACACTTTGCCCACCTGCTTCCCTGCGATCGCATTATTGTGCTCCGGTGCCGCCCGGACGAACTGAAAAAACGGCTGGAACAGCGTAAATATCCTGCCGGCAAGATCCAGGAAAATGCGGATGCAGAAGCTCTCGATGACTGCCTGATCGAGACGGTGGACCTGCACGATGCCGCACATATCTTTGAACTGGACACCACGGGTCACGACCCGGTGTACTGTGCTGACCAGATCGAAGGGTTTGTTGCAGGAAAGCTTCCGGCCCAGTTCGGTCTGATCGACTGGTCCGGCTTTTTAGAGGTGCATTAAATGACGCTCGACCAGTACCGTTCCCATGTGAAAGTCTATTTCGATCCGCTGGTTGCGATTGCAATCCGGTGCCGGCTGACGCCGAACTTCTTTACGATCGCTGCCCTGATCGCATCTGCTGCAGCCGGCATCCTGTTTTACCTGCGGCTCGAACTCTGGGGCGTTGCAGCAGTCGCCCTCAATGCATTCTGTGACTCGATGGACGGAGCGGTTGCCCGCGAGATGAAGTGCCAGAGCAAACGGGGTGACTTCCTCGATCATGCGGTGGACCGGTACGCGGATATCTTCATTATCACCGGTATCTTTGCCGGGGGGATGGTGCCGTGGCAGATCGGCGTACTGGCACTCACCGGGGTGCTGATGTCCTCCTATCTCGGCACACAGGCGCAGGCGGTGGGTGTCGGGCGCTATTATGGCGGACTGCTGGGCAGGGCAGACCGGCTCGTCCTGATCATGGTTGTCGGCCTCATCGACCTCATCGCCCCTATAAGTCTCTATGGGCTCGGCTGGTTCGGCTGGCTGCTGTTACTCTTTGGTATCTTCGGGCATATCACCGCGTTCCAGCGGTTTGCGTACGTGTGGGCAAAGGTAGAGTGAGCTCCCCTGCAGGGGGATGCACCTGAAAGGGTAGTATTCCCACCTTTGTTTTTATTCAGAAGAAAAGAGCGAACATTTTCGCAGTCACCGTCGGTTTTATCAGGAGTACAACAGATTTTTAGTATGGACAAAAAAATACTCATGCTCCTTTTCCTCTGTATTGCTGCGGCTCTCCTTGCAGGCTGCACATCACAAACTCCACCCCCTGCAGCTCCAGTGATAACTACCCTGCCTCCAGCGGTGACAACCGTTCCTATTGATTCACAGACCTGCACGACCGATGCGGACTGTGTACCTGCCCCGTGCTGTCATCCGACCGGCTGTGTCAAACAGGCTGCAAAACCCGTGTGCGATAATGTGATGTGCACCATGAGCTGCGAAGGACCGCTGGACTGCGGCGCCGGCAGCTGTGGGTGCACGAACGGACGCTGTTCGGTTGTGCCGGCACAGCCCCCAACCTTATCGGTAGTAACAAAAACATCGGTAACCCTGACCGCAAGCCCGCAGTGGTACTCACCCATTATGTCTTCAACACCCGGGATTGGGATTACCGTTGATGGGAACGGTTTTGATGCTGCACGATCCCAATTTGTATGGAATGCAACGTATGGGAAATTCTTGTCGTGGGGCGCAGTAAATTATACAGTAAATGAGGTTGGAAACCCGGTTACCAATCATGGAGAGAAATTATACTGGTCATTTACCGAACAACCAGCATCTATCCTTGAACCGGTTATCATCACCGTAACTGCAACAGATTCCAAAACCGGTCGGATGCTGGGAAGCTCGAATGTGGTCCTGTTGTGGGACGGGAACAACGCGGTCAGGTTGAGGGATACAAAGTAGGGTTTTTCCCTGCACATTTTTTCATTGGAAAAAAAGACAATTTTAAAAAAAAAAATGTGTCCATTTGAAAAACTCTTGTTTGTTGTTCGTTTGTTTTCTCTCGGCAGCCAGGAGGGTGACCCCTTCTCTCCCCCAGAGGGTGAGGCAGCCCAAGGGGAGTATCCCCTTGACCCCCAATCTTCGAGTTTTCTCATCAACCTTCTGACGGCTATCGCAACATTGGGGGATGCCCGAGCGGCGGGGGCGGAAGCACGATGTGCTGTAGCCCCCAAGAGCGATTCTTTGGTGCCCCACAAGAATTTCAACAGAGCCTGATTTTCAAAAGATCCGCAATTTTTAAAAAGTGTAAAAAATTAGAAGCAGGGAAAGGATTTGATATTTAGTCGATGAGTATGGTCACAATTGATTGCGCTGATGACATGCATGCTACTAAAATGAATACCATATTGTCTGAAGCAGCGGTCACAATTTGAGAGATGCATAGTATTTTCCGATCGGTAAGACGGTTTTCCGCTGAAACACACCACACGATGGATACACATAAAACCGATGCAGGTCAATCTGTTTTATCATCTGGAGATGAAGTCCACCATCAAACGTCCGTTCTGGGATGATGACTTCTGTTTTACCGGCACCGGTATGCGCACGAAACCGTGCAATCCCGAAAATGGCATGCTACTGCCACCAATGGATTATCCGTAGTAATCCGTTATGGCTGACCGGTAATCATGCAGGAATGATCACCGGAACGGGTAAAATGACAATCGATGGAACAATCTAAAAAAAGAGGTACACAATGTCACAACAACTCGGGGGACAACCCATAATAATTATGAGGGAAGGATCAACGACAAGCCATGGGCAGGATGCCCAGAACAGCAATTTTGCCGCTGCACGAGCTGTTGCAACAGCGGTCCAGTCGACCCTCGGTCCCAGGGGTATGGACAAGATGCTTGTCGATGGTATAGGGGATATCACCATCACAAACGACGGTGTCACTATCTTAAAGGAGATGGATATCGAGCACCCTGCCGCAAAGATGATGGTCGAGATTGCAAAGACGCAGGATGCTGAAGTCGGCGATGGCACGACAACTGCCGTAGTTATTGCAGGTGAACTCTTAAAGAACGCAGAAGGGCTTCTTAAACAGAAGATTCACCCGACCAGTATTGCTGAGGGTTACCGGATGGCAGCAGAAAAAGCTCTCGTGCTGCTCGACAAGTACGCCATCACGGTCAAGCCAACCGATACCGCGATGCTCAAGAAAATTGCAGAGACAGCACTCACCGGCAAGAACTCGGATGTAGCAAAAGGCCACCTTTGCGATATCATCGTCAAGGCAGTCACGTTTGTCACCGACCCCGATGGTACCGCAGATCTCGCCCATATCAATATCGAAAAGAAGGTAGGCGGCTCAATCGATGACTCGGCCCTCATTGAAGGTATGGTTATCAGCAAGGAACGTGCGCACCCGAGCATGCCCAAAATTGTCAAGGATGCAAAGATCCTGCTCCTCAATGCGGCACTCGAATACAAAAAGACCGAAGTGAACGCAAAGATCAATATCTCTTCTCTCGGGCAGGCTCAGGCATTCCTCGATGGAGAAGAGCAGATGGTCCACGCGATGGTGGACAAGGTCATAAAGAGCAAGGCAAACGTTGTCATCTGCCAGAAAGGTATCGACGATGTTGCCCAGCACTACCTTGCAAAAGCCGGCATTCTTGCGGTCCGCAGGGTCAAAAAAAGCGATGTCGAAAACCTTGCCCGGGCAACGGGTGCACGGATCGTCAACAGCGTCGATGCTATTACGGCTAAGGATCTCGGTACAGCCGGCCTTGTCGAAGAGAAAACACTTTCCGACGATCAGATGATCTATATCTCGAAATGCAAAAACCCCAAAGCGGTCTCCATCATTGTCCGCGGCGGAACGGAGCATGTCGTAGATGAACTCGAACGGGCCATCCATGACGCCCTCATGGTGGTCAGTGTTGTCGTTTCGGGAAAGAAGATTGTTCCCGGCGGCGGAGCGCCTGAGACAGAACTCTCGTTAAGGCTCCGCGAGTATGCTGCAACCGTCGGTGGCCGTGGCCAGCTTGCCATCGAAGCGTTCGCAAGCGCAATGGAGATCATCCCCCGCGTTCTTGCCGAAAATTCCGGGCTTGACCCCATCGATATGCTTGTCGACCTCCGGGCAGCCCACGAAGCAGGCAAGAAAACCTACGGCCTTGATGTAGTGGCCGGCAAACCGGCTGACATGCTCAAGGCAGGAGTTGTCGAACCGCTCCGGGTCAAGACCCAGGCAATCTCCAGCGCTGCAGAAGCAGCAGTCATGATCCTCCGCATTGACGATGTCATCACATCGTCAAAATCCGGTGCTCCGGGCGGCGGTATGCCACCCGGCGGAATGGGTGGAATGCCCCCCGGCATGGGCGGCTATTGAAGCAATAATTTTCTTTTTTTTTAAGGGTTATATACCAGATAACTGCTATTTGACCGGTTGTCTCCGCATTCAAGCATGAAAAAGTTCCTGACTAAAAGTAAGGATGCAAACGCTATTTTAACCTGATGAAAACCTTGTGAGAGTATAACGAGTCAGGGTTTTTCCGGTAATGGCACGGGTGGAGGCATCGACCCGGATAAAAAAAATTTCGTCAGTACCGGAGTCAACAAAGATCGGTTTATCAGAAGGAGTAATATGCAGGTGACAGAGAGTTTTTCCGGATACTACCGGAAAAGAGATGTGGATAAATCTGCTTGCGGACTCAAAGATCTCCGGAAGATATTTCCGGATCACTGAGTCGACAATCATCCTCCGGTACCCGTCAGGATTCCGGTCTTCCTCATGCATATGGGGATAATCGTTTTCGATGCCGGTAACCGTGATAGTGTTGTGATGCCGGTCTTCCCGGATCCCGATGATAAGCTCCCCGCCATCCGTATTCAGGAACCCGGCAATCGAGCGGGCGATGATAAACTTCGAAGCATTGGTCCGGTACTTCCGCACTTCCGGAGATTCGTTGGTACTGATTTCTTCCCTGGTAAAGCCAGCACTCCAGAGGGACTGGAGCTTGAATTCCACGTGATCGTTCTCGCCGGTTTTGATCATCCCCTGTATTGCACGGGTATCATCTTTGGGAATGAGATACGGGGAGAAATCTCGTGACCTGATTATGTACCCTGACCCTGCTGCAATGCCGACAAAGAGCAGGGCCTGGAAGATTATCCCGCCGATGTTCATGAATTCGGGACTGACAAAAGAGAGGGTGATGAACAGGTAGGCTGCTGCACAGCTGCATGCGACATACAGGCCCCGTTCAGGATAAAAATAGGTGGTATAGAGAATGGGAAAATAGAAGAGCTGCGGGACGAGTGCTCCGTATCCGGTAGCCCTGGAGAGATACGTAATGCCAATAATCGAGAACGTGATGGAGGTAATCACGCAGAACCTGACCAGATCGGTAGGGGAGAGACGGAACAGGGATAAACCTCCAAATCCCGGCAGGCTGGGAGACATCGTCATTGATGATGCCTTAGTCTGGAGGCGTAATAAATGATTGCCGGTTCAGCTGGAATGATATTTCCCTGACAGTCCCATTACAATCTGCCATTGGATGATTACCTCTGGCTGATGTTTGCTATATACCTGAGAGCTTCAACCGCATCCTCCCGCTTCTGGTCGCAGGCATGGAGTTTCACCCATGATAAGAACCGCTCCTGAGTCTCCGGAGTAATTGCCGCACCCGCTGCCGCCATGATCCGCCCGTAGGTACGCTGGGGGTAGAAGACGGATTGGGCCGCCGAGAGTAAGACTGCGTGATCCGGTGCCGTGATGATTCCCTGCCGTTCCGCTTCTTTAAAGGTGACACGGATATTGATGAGCGGTTCAGAAAGGGATAACCCCGTCTCGGGATCAAAAACAAGGGCGACTTCGTCATCGGACTCAAGTTCGCCACTCTTATACATCCGGTAAACCTCGCCGATACCGACCATCCCCAGCGTATCCATCTCAGCAGCCCGGAGTGCACCCATGCTCGATGCACCGACAACCCGGATGCCGCCTTTCACCGCGGCAAGGATCTCGCGGTGGGCGACTGCCGATTCCTGGTGGAAAACACCATCGATCAGGCCGATGATTGCAGCACCATCCCGCGCTGCGGCGATAAGATCGCCCCGTTTTGCCGGAGGCCGGTACTCGGCAGCGAGGATCTGTTCGGCCGAGGTTACATCAAGGCTTGGCCCGAGAAAGACGATGATCTTTGGCATGCTTCACCCGTTCTCCCCGGCGCTCGGGGTCCATTGCAAAGACTTCAAGCCCCGGGACAATCACCCTGACGACAGGGATGCCGATCTCTTCCCGGGTCAGGTCGATGACAATGACCCGGTCGAGCCCCTTCTTTTTGAGTGCCGTGATGATATTTCCGATATCTTTTAAGAAATCATCGGTATCTGATGAGGGGATCGTTGCATAATCCACCGTCCCGTTATTGCGGTACCAGTACCCGTTGATCCGTTTCGCCCGCTCGTACCCCATCTTTTTGCGGAGATCGGCAAGCGTTGTGTCTTCCCGTGCCCCGTGGATCTGGGTGAGCCGGCTCTGGGCTACTTCGGTGAGTGCCCGCATCACGGCAATCCGTGCGCTGGTATGCGTCCCGATACCAATAGTGAGGAGACTGGGGTCTTTTAAGAGCACATCATCTGCAACTGCGGCGATCGTCGGGATGCCGATGTCGCTGGTAATATCCCGAATCGTAACCTCGACCTGGGCATCGGTAAACTTCTTCTGCATGTCCATAATTGTCGGGTCATCGATACCGACAACCGCAGGGCCGGTGTCCCGGGTCGATTCCACGAGCGACCAGGCATCCCGCTCGATGACTTCGGAGAGGGCATGGAATACTGCCTCTTCGATCGTGTTTCCGGAGGCAAGGCCGTTCGTGTTCGTGCGGGAGGGTCCCCGGTGCCGGGGGGGGACCGGGTGAAATATCGCATAGGCCGGGACCCAGACCGTCTCGTTATTGACAATATCGTACCCCTGGTACCAGGACATGAACCGATCCGTTGCTGCACCTTCCGGCAGGATCAGGTCATTCGGGTTGATGACCGGCTCGCGTCCTTCCAGTTCCTGGAAGAGGGCGACCCGTATGTCCCGGTCGTGCGCTTCGGCCGAATACCGTTCGATCCCTTCCATGATTGCTGATATCCGCGACTCCTCTACCGTAGCTCCTTTGCCGTTGTACACGGTAATCGCACCGTCTTCTGCTGTGGGGCGGATACAGGAGAAGACCGGTATCCCGATCCGGTCAAGGTTCGTGATGTCCGCGACACGGGTGATGCCGGCTGCGGGAACTTTGGGTTCAATGCGGGCAAGGGTCTCATCGAGCGGGATGGCCCGCTGCGTCTCATTGTTGTAGGTCTTTTTGCAGGAGTGGAGCTGCATGGATATATCTCTTAAGTAGTAGGTGGGCACTTTTCGGGTTTATACATGCCCATAAGTGATGGCCAGGAAAAAAATGAACGGGTGAGCTACGTGGTGATTTCACAAGGAGGAGGGGGGTAGTGTCGCTGCAAACTCCTTAACTTTTGCCGATGCACCGTCCCTGACCGGGACTCCGTGACCGGGGAGCAGGAGATCAAAATCGAGGGAGGCGAGCTTGCGGATTGACTGGTGCACACTATCCCTGTCCATCGTAAACAGAGGGGGTCCCCCGGTGATGGATGTCCCGTCATACCGGAGAATATCACCGGCATACAGCGTTTTTGTCCGTTCATCGTAAAACCCCATGCTCCCGGGAGTGTGGCCGGGGAGGTGGATGCACAGCAGCCCGTCAATATGATCCCCATCGTTCAACAGGATATCTAAGGAAAAGACGCCGGGGTTCATGATCGCACCAGCGATTCGCAGCAGGAAGCCCCGTAAGCCCGGATACACCGGCAGCGGGATCTGTCCGGTAACATACCCTGCATCCGCTTTCCCGATCGCAACCTTTGCACCGGGGGCCGCATTTTTCAGGATCGCGACACCTCCGATATGATCGATGTGAAAATGGGTGAGGACGATGGTTTTGATCTCAGTCGGTTCCCGGTACATTGTATTCCGTATATAGGAGAGGATCTTCTTCCCGCTGCCTGCGGGCAGGCCGGTATCGATCACCGTCAGGCCATCGCGGACAAGGATGTAACAGTTGCCATTGACTCCGTCCACCTGGTGGATGCCCGTTATTATCTCTATGGTATCACCGGATAGGCATTAGGTATTCCCATGGTATGAGTGTTGCCTTCTCAACCACCATCTCCACCGTCTATGTATAGTTCGCGATATCCGTGGCGGATTACTCATTCCTGTCGGTTGAAAGCGGGTAGATCTGTTCGTGAAATAACCTTATCAGGTAAAAACCCAACACAAGAACCATATCGGAAACACGCGGGTATCGCAATGGCTGTTCGAACCTCTGCAATGCAGGAAAAATTAAAAACACTCTTTAGCCCTGCCAATATCCTTCAGCTTGCCTTCATCGTAGTTATCCTCACTGCCCTCTACCTCATCAGCACCGTGAACTATCTTCTCTTTCACGGCATTGTTGAACTCGCCGGCATTGCCGTTGCCCTTTCGATTTTCATCATCGTCTGGAATACCCGAAGGATGATCACGGACGGGTTTTTCTTAATTATTGGAATCTCGTTTCTCTTCTTTGGCAGTATCGATCTCGTTCATACTCTCGCATTCAAAGGAATGGGGGTATTCTCCGGCAACAGCCCGGACCTCCCCACCCAGCTCTGGATTGCAGCACGGTATTTCCAGAGTGTCACGTTCCTTGTAGCAACGCTCTTTATTGGCAGATCAATAACCAAAGACCGGAAGTACGATGTGGGTATCATCATCGCAGCCTGCACCGCGGTATGTGCCCTGCTCTTTGCCAGCATCTTTGTCTGGCAGATCTTCCCGCACTGTTTCATTGAGGGTAGCGGGCTTACTCCTTTCAAGATCGTGAGCGAGTACATTATCTCACTCATTCTCATTGCCACTATTGTCATTCTGTACCTGAAACGGGAGCACTTCGATCCCACCGTCTGGAGGTTCCTCATCGCTGCACAGGTGTTCCTTATCCTCGGTGAACTGGCGTTTACTTCCTACATATCGGTGTTCGGGTTCATGAACATGCTCGGACACCTGTTCCGGCTCGTCTCGGTCTACCTGTTCTACCGGGCTTTTGTTGTCGTCAGTCTTACCCGGCCGTATGATCTTCTCCTGCGTGAACTCAAGATAAACGAGGACAATCTGAAGGAGAAACGCGAATTGTACCGCACGCTCGTCGAGAACATCAACGATGTAATCTTCTCTCTTGACCTGCAGGGAAAATTCACGTACATCAGCCCGGTCATCGAGCGGCTGTATGGGTATACTTCGGATGAGGTGATCGGACAGGATTTCTTAAAATATGTTCATCCCGATGATCATTCCCACGTTATCAAAGAATTCAGTCGGAGACTGAAGGGGGATTATGGAGGGGATGAGTTCAGGATCCTCGCAAGATCTGGTTCGATTCATTATGTCAGTGTCTCGCCACACCCAACGATAACCGATGGCAGGGTCGTCGGGTTCAACTACATCATGACCGATATCACCGCCCGCAAGCGGGCGGAAGAGGGCGTACAGGCTGCCGTAAAATTAAACCAGCTGATCGATACAATGTCGGTCAGCGAGAGTATGGGGTATACCCTCGATGAGGCAGAACGGCTGACCACAAGCAAAATCGGGTTCTTCCATCTCATCAATCCCGATGAGGAGACAATCCAGCTGATCGCCTGGTCAACAGAAACAAAGAAGCACTGTTTTATCCCCAAGGAACCTGAGCGACACTATCCGGTATCAAAAGCCGGTGTCTGGGTGGATTGCATCCGTCAACGAAAACCAGTCATTCACAATGATTATACCAGCCTGCCCCATAAAAAAGGCCTGCCGGAAGGCCATGTCCCGGTGATCCGTGAGATGGTCGTTCCCATTTTCGATGAAGACAGGATTGTCGCAATCATCGGTGTGGGCAACAAGGCAGCGGATTACGATGAGAAAGATATCAACGTGCTGACCCTGCTGGCAAAGAATGCATGGACGTTAATCCAGCGCAAGCATGCAGAAGAAGAACGGGAGAGGATCCGATTGTGGCAGGCAGGGGTGAACAGGATCTTAGAGTCTGTTCTTGCTCCCATCTCACTCGATCAGAAATTAAAGATCATCACTGATGGTGTTGTTGAAATATTCGGTGCAGATTTCTGCCGGATCTGGCTGATCGAAAAGGGAGACCGGTGCACCACGGACTGCATGCATGCCGAAGTTGCTGAAGGCCCGCATATCTGTCGGTTCCGCGACAAGTGCCTGCACTTAAAAGCCAGTTCCGGCAGGTATACCCATATTGACGGGAAAGGCCACCGCCGTGTACCGTTCGGTGCCTACAAGATCGGGCGCATCGCATCCGGAGAGGAAACGAAGTTTCTCACAAATGATGTGGAGCATGATCCCCGGGTCCATGATCATGCATGGGCCAGAAGCCTTGGGCTCGTGGCGTTTGCAGGATATCGCCTGAAACCTTTGGATGGTGATGTCCTCGGGGTCTTTGCCCTGTTTGCGCGGTTTCCGATATCGCCGGATTTGGATGCGATCCTCGAGGGACTGAGCCGTGCCATCTCCCTTGCCATCCAGAAAGATATTGCGGAAGAGTCCCTCCGCGAGAGCCGCGAGATGTACCGGGAGCTCATCGAGAACATCAATGATGTGATATTCTCGATGGACCTGCAGGGAACATTTACCTATATAAGCCCGGTCATTGAGCGGTTGTATGGGTATCACCCGGACGAAGTGATTGGGCAGCACTTTACAAAATTCCTTCACCCGGATGACCACCCGCAGTGCATCGAGGCGTTTAAGAAAAGACTGAAAGGCGAGTATGGTATCAACAACTTCAGGATCCGGTGCAAGGATGGCAGGGTGGAGAACGTCTGCGTCTCCCAGCGACCGATGATTAAGGATGGTATTGTCACCGGGTTCAACTACATCATGTCGAATATCACCGCCCGCAAGCAGGTGGAAGATGCCCTAAAGGCGAGCGAGGAGCGCTTCAGGACCATGATCGAGCAGTCCCCGTTAAGCATCGAGGTGATGTCCCCGGATGGCCGGACCCTGCAGGTCAATCCTGCCTTTGAAAAACTCTGGGGAGTGACATTAGAGGATCTCAAAGATTACAATATGCTTAAGGATGAACAACTCACCCGCCTTGGAATAATGCCCTATATCCAGCGGGGCTTTTCCGGAGAGGCGGTTGCGTATCCCCCCCTGGAATACGATGGCAGCAGGACCCTGGGATTCGGGGAGAAACGGTGGGTTCAGGGCAGTATCTACCCGGTCCGGGATGCAGCCGGCACTATCCGCAATGTCATTTTGGTGCATGAAGACATCACTGAGCAGAAGAAGGCGGAAGGAGCACTCAAAGAGAGCGAGGAGAAGTTCCGCGATATTTTCAACAATACCACCGATGCAATCCACATCCATGGGATCAATGATGACGGGACTCCCGGGAAGTTCACCGATGTCAACGATGTTGCCTGCCGGATGCTGGGATACACCCGGCAAGAGATGCTGGCAAAAACCCCGGTCGAAATCTCCACGGGTTACCACAACCCGCCGATGGAACGAGTCTTTGAAGAACAGCGGACTGCCGGCAGCGCAAGATTCGAGACGGAGCACCGGGCAAAGAACGGCACGATCATTCCTGTAGAAGTCAATACCCATGTCGTTACCATACGGGGAACAAAAGTGATGCTCGGGGTAGTCCGGGATATCACGGAACGGAAGAAAGCCGAAGTGTTGCTGAAACATTATAGCGAAGAACTCGAACAGGAAGTGAAGGTCCGGACCGAAGAGCTGAGCGCATCGCTGGAGGAGAAAGTCGTCCTCCTCCGCGAGATCCACCACCGGGTCAAGAACAATCTTCAGATCATCATCAGTCTGGTCAACCTCCAGATGCGCCAGATCGATGATGAACGATTGAAACAGGTCATGGCAGAAACCCAGAACCGGGTGCGGGCGATGGCCTTTGTCCACGAAAAACTCTACCAGTCCGAGGATATCTCCCGCATCGATCTTGCCAGCTACACCCGGTTTTTAGTAACCCAGCTTTTCTCTTTCTATGGTGTTGATTCCCGGCAGGTGACCCTGAACATTGACATCGGGAAGCTTATGCTCAACATCAACACCGCAATCCCGCTCGGCCTCATCATCAACGAACTGGCAAGCAACGCGTTGAAACACGCATTTCCTAACGGGAGAACAGGAACGATATCCATCACGGCACGGGAAGAGGACAAGACACTTCACCTCACCGTTAAGGACGAGGGTATTGGAATACCTGCGGATTTCGACTGGAGGAATGCAGAATCGCTGGGGCTCCGGCTGGTGATCTCGCTCGTGGAGCAACTGGACGGTACTATTGAACTGGACCGGCGTGAGGGTACCCGGTTTACTATTATTGTGCAGGAGAAAGAATGATCGTCATGCATGAGTATAGTAAGGAGAACTCTTTGGTACTGGTGAAAATCCGCCGCAGATCGCGGACAGAAGGAATTGATTATGGGCATAACACTCAAATCACTGGATAGTCCGGAGCTGAAGATCACCTACGGGAAAAACGCTCTGGATTTTTTTATCACTTGCACGGAATGCGATGAACGATCCCTGCATGGCGACCAACCCGCGACAACCCCCCCTTAAAAGATATCGAACGGATCTGTGAAGATGCACTCTGAAGAAACGCCCGACTGGCAAAGCCAGAGGAACAAGATCATCGGTCTTGGGGAGTCCTCCATCCGGAAGAGTTACTACCCTGAGCTCCAGCAGAAGATGGCAGAGCTGGAGAAGAAGAACAAGGACTTAAAGGCGGCATACGAAGATCTTTCCTCCAATGAGGAAGAACTCCGGCAGAATTATGAGGAACTGGCCCATAGCGAGCAAAGGACCCGGGAAAGTGAGCGGCGCTTTGCTGACATCATCAGTTTCCTTCCTGATGCAACCCTTGTTATTGACAAAAACGGGACGGTTCTTGCATGGAACCGCGCAATGGTGGAGATGACGGGAGTTCCGGCAGAACAGATGATCGGGAAAGGAGATTATGAATATACTCTCCCGTTCTACCATGAGCGGCATCCGATCGCGATCGATCTCGTCCTCCACGATGACCCGGCAGATGTAGAAAAATATCCGGTCATAAAAAAGGAAGGCAGAACCCGGATCGCTGAGATATTTATTCCACACTTCAATAATGGCGTGGGAGCTCACCTCTGGTTTATCGCATCCCCCCTCTATGATGCAGACGGGTATCTTACGGGAGCAATTGAATCCATCCGCGACATTACCGGGCAGAAACACGCCGAGGATAAAATTAAAGCATCGCTGGACGAGAAAGTCCTGCTCCTCCGCGAAATCCACCACCGGGTCAATAACAATCTCCAGATCATCATCAGCTTAGTCAACCTCCAGATGCGCCATATCGATGATGAAAGATTAAAACAGGTCATGGCAGAAACCCAGAACCGGGTGCGGGCGATGGCCTTTGTCCACGAAAAGCTCTACCAGTCCGAGGATATCTCCCACATCGATCTAGCCAGCTACACCCGGTTTTTGGTAACCCAGCTTTTCTCGTTCTATGGTGTTGATTCACGGCAGGTGACCCTGAACATTGACATCGGGAAGCTCATGCTCAACATCAACACCGCAATCCCGCTCGGCCTCATCATCAACGAGCTGGCAAGCAACGCGTTGAAACATGCGTTTCCCAACGGAAGGACTGGAACATTGTCCATCACGATTCGGGAAGAGGACAAGACACTTTCAATAACTGTAAAGGATGATGGTGCTGGATTACCGGCGGATTTCGACTGGAGGAATGCAGAATCACTGGGGCTCCTGCTGGTGATCTCGCTGGTGGAGCAACTGGACGGCACCATTGAACTGGACCGGCGTGCGGGTACCCGGTTTACTATTATTGTGCAGGAGAAAGAATGATCATGCCGGAGATGTATATGAGGATTGAATCAGGAGCGTTCTGACATTGACATAGGGATGGGTGAATATCGTGCTCGCCGAGCAGTTCTCTGTATGGATACGGAAAAAAACTTCCCGCGATCTTATTGGTATATCCGTTGCCATTCTCGCGATAATACTGTTTTTGATCTATTTCAGAATCGGCGAATCTGTCCATACAGCACTTATGACAATACAGCCCGGCTTTGTGGACAGTATCCTTATGGCAGTTCTCATTTTCCCAGCCCTCTTTGCCGTATATTTTTTTAAAAGAAAGCGCGAGACTGAGGCGGAAATGCAGCACCGTAAGGAGGCGGAGGAAGTGCTGAGGGAGCGCGAGGAGAGATTCCGTATCGTGTTTGACTGGGCAAATGATGCGATTCTGTTACATACTCTTACCGTCGAGAGGGCGCCGGGTCATTTCATCGAGGCGAACATTGTCGCGTGCCGTATGCTCGGGTACAGCAGGGAAGAGCTGCTTGCCATGGGACCAACGGATATTGTCCTTCCTGAACTTCAACCCCAGCTTTGGGATATTATCCGGCAGGCACAGACAAAGGACACCTTTCTTTTTGAGACACGGCTCCTGCGTAAAGATGGCACAACCTTTCCGGTTGAATCCAGCGGCCATCTTGTGAATTACGACGGAACGAGGATCTGGATCTCCCATATCCGTGATATTACCGAGCGCAAGAAATCGGAAGAGTTGCTGCGACAAAGCCGTGCAAAATACAAGCAGCTTGTCGAGAACATCAGTGATGTTATTTTCACGCTGGATCTGACAGGAACATTCACGTACATAAGTCCTGTTGTCCAGCGATTGTATGGTTATACGGTAAGAGAAGTGATCGGCCAGCACTTCACCCGGTTTGTTCATCGTGAAGACATCCCCAAGGTCATCGAAGGGTTCAGGCGCAGGGTGGCTGGGGAGTATGAAGCAAACGAATTCAGGATCCTTACCAAAGACGGTCGGGAGCGGTATGTCCGCACCACTCAGACGCCGATAATGAAAGAGGGCGTGACCACCGGGTTCAATTACACCCTGACAGATATTACCGAGCGCAAAAATGCGGAAGAGGTGCTCACGATAAGCGAGGAGCGTTTCAGGCAGGTAGCTGAGAGTGCCGGTGAATGGATCTGGGAAGTGGATGCTGACGGTCTTTATACCTATGCCAGTCCTGCGGTGGAGAAGATGCTGGGTTACAGGCCGGAGGAGATCATTGGCAGGATGCACTTCTACGATCTCTTTGCACCAGAAGAAAAAGAGGAGTTGAAAAAAACAGCATTGGAAGCATTCGCCACAAAGGAGCCTTTTAAAAACTTTGTAAATCCAAACCTGCATAAAAACGGCACCCGGGTCATCCTTGAGACCAGTGGTGTCCCCCACCTGGAGGAACAGGGCAGGATTATCGGTTACCGTGGTGCGGATACAGATATCACCGAGAAGAAGCGAACCGAAGAGGCGCTCAAAGAGACCGAGAGAAATTACCGGACCCTTGCCGAAGCAGCGCCCGATCCGATCTTTATCATAGGCCGGGACGACACGGTCCGGTTCGTCAACACCCGTGCAGCACAGGTGTTGAATCTTTCAACCGAACATATTCTGAATAAACCGCGAAAGAGCCTGTTCCCTCCGGATATCGCTGACGAGCAGGGCTATGATCTCCAGACCGTATTTACTACCGGAAAACCGCTCCGTAAAGAGGCAAAAATCCGGTATGGCGACCGCGAGTTCTGGCAGGATAATTCCCTTGTCCCGTTAACCGATGAGGACGGGGACGTGTATGCAGTTCTTGGCATATCACACGACATTACCGAGCGTAAATTGGCAGAGGATGCGCTCATGAGGAGCGAGGAGCGGTTCCGGAGCATGGCTGAACGGGTCTCAGATCTCATAATGCTCACGGATGAAAAAGGCCGGGTAACCTACATCGCCCCCTCGGTGAAAAGAATTCTCGGATTCGATCCAGATGAGATCCTCCGGAAAGGACCCGAGGACTTCATACATCCCGATGATCTGGAAATCGTGTATGAACACGTCAAAAGAAGTCCGGACTGGCAGGGTAGTGAAGCGAGGTTTGAGGCACGTATCCGAAAAAAAGACGGCAGTTATGCTATCCTGGAATTTACTGGTACTCCGATCCTGAAAGATGACTCGGCCATGCAGGTGATTGCCCGTGACATCACAGATCGGAAAAAAGCCGAAGAAGCACTCTGGGAGAGCAAAGAGAAGTATCGCCAGCTTGTAGACAATACCGATACGGGTTTCGTGGTGATTGATGACAAGGGAACCGTCATAGAGGCAAACGAGCCGTACATGCGCTTGATCGGTGCGGAAAAAAGAGAGGAGATTATCGGACATTCCGTGATTGAGTGGACCGCCCCCGAGGAACAGGACAGCAACGCCGCAGCGGTGGCCCTCTGTTCCCGGCAGGGCTTTATTCAGGATTTTGAAACGATCTACCAGCACCGGGACGGGACGCACATCCACATCATCATCAATGCAACAACCAATGAAACGCCCGGTGGGAAACGTATCGTCTCGTTCTGCCGCAATATTACCGAGCGCAAGAATGTGGAAGAAGCACTCAACGAGAGCGAACAGCGATACCGGTCCCTCTTTGAAAACGCAAATGAAGGAATTCTGTTTGCCGACATTGAGACAACGAAGTTCGTGCATGCCAACCGGGCCATATGCAGGATGCTGGGATATTCCAACGAAGATCTCATGGCCATGAGTGTTGCGGATATCCACCCAAAAGAGAGTCTTGACCATGTTATAAGTGAGTTCCAGAGACTTGTGACGGGTGAGAAGGGTAATCTCACGGATATCCCGTGCCTGAAAAAAGACGGGACGATCCGGATGATGGATATCGCCAGTTCCACGGTGATGATGCAGGGAAGGATGTGCATGGTCGGGCTCTTTACCGACATCACCGAGCGGAAAAATGCTGAAAAGGCGCTTAAAGAGAGCGAGGAGAAGTTCCGCAATATATTCGACAATGCAAACGATGCGATCGAGATCATTGAAATCATGGACAACGGGTTTCCCGGCAGGTATCTCGACATCAATGATGTTGCCTGCCGTATGCTGGGGTACACGAGGGAAGAACTGCTTCAGTTCGGCCCGCTGAAGATTACCACGGATAATTTCAGCCGTCCGCACGATGAAATCATACGGGAATTACGAGATGTCGGCCGTGCGATATTTGAAACGGAACACCGGAGAAAAGACGGGATAATAGTTCCGGTGGAGATCAATGCTCACAAGATTACCCTCGTTGGGAAAACAGTTTTCCTGTCAATTGCCCGGGACATCACCGAACGTAAAAAAGTGGAAGATGCACTGCGGGAAAGCCACGCGAAGTACCGGCAGCTTGTCGAGAACATCAGCGATGTGATCCTCACGCTGGACCTGAACGGGACGGTCACCTACATCAGCCCTGTTGTCCAGCGATTGTTCGGCTATACGGTACCGGAAGTTGTCGGGCAGCATTTCAGCCGTTTTGTTCATCCGGAAGATATCTCCCGGGTCCTCGAAAGGTTCAGGCACAGGGTAAAAGGGGAGTATGGCGCAAACGAATTCAGGCTCCTGACAAAAGACGGTCAGGAGCGGTATGTCCGCACCAACCAGACGCCCATGATGGCGGATGGCGTGGTCACCGGGTTCAATTACGTGATGAGGGATATCACCGGGCGCAAACAGGCAGAGGATGCACTCAGGGAGAGTGAGGAGAAGTTCCGGCTTCTCTACGAAAACTCCATGGATGCCATCTTCCTGACAAGTACTGACGGCAGTATCCAGGCAGCAAATCCTGCTGCCTGTACCATGCTCCAGCGGACCGAAGACGAGATTATCAGAATAGGCAGGACCGGGGTTGTCGATACGACTGATCCCCGGCTCGCCATCGCCATACAGGAGCGGGAACGAACGGGTAGATTCGAAGGCGAGCTGACGTTTGTACGGAAGGACGGGACACGATTTTTCGGAGAAATTACCTCCAGCGTCTTTGCGGACCGTAACGGTCAGAAGCGGACGAGCATGATCGTCCGGGATATCACCGAGCGAAAGCATGCGGAGGATGCGCTACGGGAGAGCGAGAACTATGTGAAAACGGTCCTCGATTCGATTGATGTCGGTTTTGTTATCATCGATCCGGCAACGCACCGGATCCTCGATGCAAACACTATTGCAGTAAATCTCATTGGTGTCGCAAAGGAGAAGATCGTCGGGTCCGAATGCCACCGGTTCATCTGTCCTGCTGATAAGGGGAACTGCCCGATCACCGATCTTCACCAGACAATTGATGATTCCGAGCGGATCCTGATAAGATCCGGCAATGAACAATGCCCGATCATCAAGACGGTAATTCCTCTTATGCTCGGAGGAAAGCCGGTCCTTCTTGAGAGTTTCATCGACATCACGCTCCAGAAAGAGGCTGAAAATATTCTCCAGGATTTCAACAAAAAATTACAGCAGGGGATCGAGGAAAAAACGGCAATACTCCGTGAGAGCGAACTCCGGCACAGCAGGTTGTTTGAGTCTTCGCACGACGCCATCATGACCCTGGAACCCCCGGACTGGCGGTTCACGTCCGGCAATCCCGCCACCATCGCAATGTTCCGCGCAGATGATGAGTCTGGTTTTACATCGAAAGCACCGTGGGAGCTCTCGCCGGAATTCCAGCCGGACGGGCGGCCATCGGGCGAGAAGGCAAAAGAGATGATCGGGACCGCGATGCGGGATGGATCCAATTACTTCGAATGGACACACCGGCGCCTCACGGGGGAAGACTTCCCGGCAACCGTCCTCCTGACAAGGTTCGAATGGAAGGGAAAACCGATCCTCCAGGCAACGGTCCGGGATATCTCTGAACAGAAAGATGCAGAGGATAAAATCAGGGCATCTTTAGATGAGAAAGTCCTGCTTCTCCGCGAGATCCACCACCGGGTCAAGAACAATCTCCAGATCATCATCAGCCTGGTCAATCTCCAGATGCGCCAGATTGATGATAAACGATTGAAACAGGTCATGGCAGAGACGCAGAACCGGGTCCGTGCGATGTCCCTTGTGCACGAAAAACTGTACCAGTCCGAGGATATCTCCCGGATCGATCTCGCCAACTACACCCGTTTCCTTGTTACCCAGCTCTTCTCGTTCTACGGAGTAGATACCCGGCAGGTGACCCTGAACATTGACATCGGTAAGATCAGGCTCGACATCAACACGGCAATCCCGCTAGGCTTAATTATCAACGAACTGGCCAGCAACGCGTTGAAACATGCGTTTCCCGATGGAAGAACAGGTACATTGTCTATTACGGTAATTGAAAAGGGTACAACACTTCTCCTCACGGTAAAGAACGATGGGGTAGGAGTACCTGCGGATTTCGACTGGAGGAATACAGAATCGTTAGGGCTCCGGCTGGTGATCTCGCTTGTGGAGCAACTGGACGGCACCATTGAACTGGACCGGAGTGCGGGGACGGGATTTACGATTGTCGTGAAAGAAAAAGAACAAAAGGGGTAGGGAATATGCAGCCTGAATTACTCCTGGGCCCCTGTCACGGCAGCGGGAGACCGCCATGAACGGGTCACAAGAAGACGGGCCGGCCGTGACCGAAGCGGTGTGGATGGTTTCCATTATTGCCATCACCGTTGCCGTCATTGCCATAACCATATTCTTCCTTTCCGCTGGCACGACGACAATCTTTATGCACCTCTACTACCTCCCGATCGTCCTCCTCGCCTACCATTACCGGAAAAAAGGGTTTTACTGGTGTGTCCTACTCAGTCTTCTCTATCTCTCCCTTGTCATGGTATTTGCGCCGGGTAACACTGCGGTCATCGGTGATGCCGGGATCCGTGCAGCCATATTCATTGGTATCGCGGCGCTCGTGGCGTACCTCTCCGGGCGATTGTTCCGGATGAATGAAGTTCTTGCCGAGAGCGAGGGGAAGTACCGTGCTTTTTTTACCACCTCGGCTGATTGCGTGTTCATCACCACTCCCGACGGGAAATGGGTTGATTTCAATGATGCAGCCGTCAGCCTTTTTGGATATGACCGCCGGGAAGAACTGATGGATGTCAGGATCAGCTCCCTGTATGCCAACCCGGCTGAGCGGGATGCCCACATCCATCACATCAGTGAGAAGGGATATTCCCGGGAATACCCGGTAAATTTACGGAAAAAAGACGGTACTATCATCAGCACCCTCATAACCTCGGTTCCACGCAGGGATCCTGAAGGAAACATCATCTGTTTCCAGGGAACAATCCGGGATATCACGGACCGGAAGAAGGCTGAAGAACGCTTAAACCAGCAGTTCCGGTTCCTCCAGCGCCTCATCGACACCATCCCGAACCCGGTCTTTTACAAGGACCGTAACGGGTTCTACACCGGCTGCAATATCGCCTTCGAAGCATATGTCGGGCTTCCCAGGGACCAGCTGGTCGGCAGATCGGTGTATGACATTGCACCAAAGGACCTCGCCGACATCTATTATGCAAATGACAAAAAACTCTTAGACAATGCCGGTACCCAGACCTACGAGTCGCGGGTGAAATATGCCGACGGTTCCATCCATGATGTCATCTTCAACAAGGCTGCATTTACCGACCTTGAGGGAAATGTCGACGGGCTTGTCGGGGTCATCCTCGATATCACGAAACGAAAAAACGCAGAAGACGCCCTGCGGCAGGCCAATAAGAAACTGAACCTGCTCTCAAGCATCACCCGGCATGACATCAACAACCAGCTCCTTTCATTAAAGGGATTCCTTGAACTCTCAAAAGAGTCGCTCGATGATCCCGCCAAAACGTCCGGGTATATCATCAAGGAGGAACGGGCGGCAGATGCCATCGAGCGCCAGATCGCTTTCACGAAGGAGTACCAGGACCTTGGCGTGCAAGCCCCGGCATGGCAGAAGGTGGGGGATGTGATTCGGAAAACGACGGCCACTCTCCTGATGCGGGATATCCGGCTTGTTGCCGACCTTGCGGGCCTTGAAGTATATGCAGACCCGCTTCTTGAGAAGGTCTTCTATAACCTGATCGATAATGCGCTGCGGTACGGGGGAGCCCGGATGACGGAGATCCGGATCTCTTCGGCCGTGACGGATGACGGGCTGATAATTGCGGTGGAAGATGATGGTACAGGAATATCCGCAGAGAACCGGAAGCGTCTCTTCGAGCGGGGGTTCGGCCAGCATACCGGTCTTGGCCTCTTCCTCTCCCGCGAGATCCTTGCGATCACCGGGATAACCGTTGCAGAGACCAGTGAACCCGGAAATGGGGCGAGATTCGAGATCCATGTGCCGGAAGGCGGGTACCGCTTCACTTCCCGGAACCAAACCTGAACCGGACTCCCGGGTGCATACCTGACAGCAACACTTTGCCTGTTCTTTTTAGAAGAGCGATTGGCATATAGCCGGCCCGGATCCTGCGGAACGCAGAATCGCTCGGGCTCCGGCTGGTCATCTCGCTGGTGGAGCAACTGGACGGCACCATTGAACTGGACCGAAATACCGGGACGGCATTTACGATTATGGTGAAAGAAAAGGAATGAACGGGATTGGATCAAAAATTTAATCCGAGTCGGATGGAATTACCTCCGATAATGGTGGATATACCGTGAAGTGAAGCAGATCAGAAGGACGTTGATGGGAAGCGAATGGAACTGAGAATGAGCGGAAAAAAACTCTGTCAACAAAACGGACATTCATTGTGGCACTCTACACTTAAGAAAGAATGAGCGGCTTTGTTTTCTCATCTATTGACCATGTGTGTGAAAAAAACCGTTCATCCTTTCTGCATCTCACGGATCGGGTGAGTGAGAAAAAAGACTACGGTTTTTGTCGCTTCTTCTTATTGTCTTCCGGCACCGGTTTCATGTAGACAATCGTTGCACCGGCTTCTTTTGCAATCTGCTCGATCTCGAATTTCCGGAAGTGTATCGCTACCATCTGAATCTGACCATCTGTCACCGCAACGACACGGAACTTTGGCGATTCAACACCCTCGCCTACTTTCTGGCGTGTTCCCGTACGAAAATTTTCATATTCTTTAGTCTCCCCGCCAGTTAATCATCCACAAGGTCTTTTTTCTGGACACTGTACAGGTAATTAATGGCAGATATGCCTGTTGGTTTATATTCAATGATATATTTTTCTCTCAGATGCCTGTCTGGATGACCCCCTTGTCCGGAAAGGGATACACCTGAAGAGAATGACAAGGCCATGGATTTCCATCGTAACGGATGTGAACGTCGTTACGACAGGCAGAAACACGGCTCCCGCTCTGCAACTGGCTTCCCTATTCCACGTTTGAATCCGGTTTTTTCAGCACCCCGAAAAAAACGACCCTCACATTCGCCTTCCGGCAGGGTTTCCGGGGTCCGATGGAGTAAACTAAGTGGCGAAAAATGCCTCGATTTAAAGGCCTTTGGCGGGCTTTTGGCGAGTGGGTTTCCGCCCGTATTTTGGCAAACGAGGCGAGAATTGGGCTTATTCTCCACAGGAAACAAAAGGGTGCATTTTTCAGGGTTTTCCAGCATTGGCCCGGGTAAGAAAATGGCAAACGGAACCCGATTCGGGCGTATTTTCTCCCGGCGTCTATACCCTCAAATTCCCGGTCTTTCCTACGAGAAGATACCTGGTGCGAGGAGGGAGTATGAGAATTTCGTTCATATCTCATGGAAATGGAACATGACCCTCATCTTGCCCGGAATGTCTTTGAAATCATTATGATGTGAATACGGGAGAGCGGTGAACCGGGCACAGGAACACGGTTCGGGATGACGGGGCCGAAAGGGGCGTGGCGGATGGCCGGGGAGAGAGAATGATACCAGGTATTCTTTTCACTTCCGTGATGTCGATGACGACTACCCCATCGACCGGTTCAGCGGGGGCTGGCAGGACGATATCGCAGTTGCATTAAGAATAGCCCTCTCCCGCTACCTCGCCAGACTCCACCAGGTGCACGAGTCCGCCTTCCTCATCTTCTTTCGGGATCTTCGCAAGCCAGGACGAGGAGCGGAGGAACAATGTCGAAAGTCTTCAGACTTGAGACATGAGAAGACCGCAGGTCTTGAAAGAAACCTTAACCGTGCTGCGAATGCAGGAGTCCCGCTTCACGCAGGACTCCTCCTCATCTCCCCTATCGCGGGGATCCAGGGCGGGTTTGCGAACGCGCTCAAGGTGGAGATGGGTGCCGACAACGCGAGCCGGGTAAAAGAAGCAGAGTGAGAGACCGCAACACCACGGCATACCTGCGGGGCACCGGCCATCACAACCCGCCTGCACCTCCCGCAAAGATGCCGGGACAATTATCTGCACGGCTGGCTGGGTAAGGTTTATACCCGCGGGCAGGGATTGGAATAATGTAAAGCATATGGCACTACCACCCGGATCATCCCATGGACTACGGCAGGATCGAGCGGATTTCCTGCACCGTCATATAACCTATGGTATCCGGGTCCACCACCTCATCCTCACTGCCGCCTTCCTTCTCCTGATCGCGCTCGGGGTCTATTTCATCACCAGCGAGAGCCAGGCCGTCACCCGCACCGCAGTCTCCTCCTACCAGCAGACAGAGCTCGAGATTGTCCGGGACGCGGCACGGAGCTCACGGGAGTACGTGTATGTCCAGACCGTTGTCCTGAACCGGAGCGATGCCGGGAACATCGAACAGGAGATCTTCAAAAAATTCATCGAACCGATCCATCTCTTAAAGAACGGGGACGCCTGGATCTATGCTCCGGACCACGTGGTATTCGACCTCAGCTCCGACTTCCCGGACGAGTACCGCGGCAGAAGCATGGCCCAGATCTTTGAGATCCAGAAGGGCGCCGGTGCAAGCCATTACGAGGAGATGACGGATGACGTCATGCATGCCCGCGAGGGTGTCGGTTACTATATCTGGCTCCCGGAGAAGGGGGAGGAGATCGCAGCATGGACACCGGTCACCGTGAATAATTATACCTGGACGATCGGGCTCTCCACGCCGCTTCCCGAGATCCTCGATGCAACAGGTGCCTCCGCTACGACAAGGACTTCATCCTGGGTCTTTGTCCTGGGCATCAGCATTGCCATAATCCTCTTCATCGCATGGCTCCGGGAAGATATCCGGCGCTTGAGGTTCGAAGAGATTCTCCGCGAGAGCGAGGAGCGGTACTCGGCAATGGTGAACAATGCCCCGGGCCCGGTCCTGATCGTGAAGAAAGGGGAGGTCAGGTTCATCAACGATGCCGGCGTACGGGCATCAGGCTATCTGCGGGATGAGATTATCGGGAAAAACATCCTTTTATTCCTGACAGAGGACTCGCAGAAAACCGCCCGTGAAGAAGCACAGTTCCGGGCGGGCCGGGACCATGTCTCGGAATACGAGACCGAATTCATCCGGAAAGACGGCCAGGTTATCCAGCTGATCGTCCGGGCAATAGACATTTCGTTCCAGGGAGAAGAAGTCACCCTTGCCCTCCTTGTCGACATTACCGGGCGGAAACGTGCTGATGCAGCCTTAAAAACAGCCAATAAAAAACTCAGTCTTCTCTCCGGTATCACCCGCCATGATATCAGGAACAAGCTCCTGATCCTCTCCGGTTTTGTTGCCCTTGCCAAAGACAGTACCGGGGACCCGGCCCGTATGGCAGCATTCATCCGGAAAGAAGAAGACACGATCCGGAACATCACTAACCTGATCACCTTCACCAAGGATTACGAGGAGATGGGCATCCATTCCCCGGCATGGCAGAACATCCATGCGGTCACGGGCAGGATCATCCCGCAGCTCCCGGTCCGGGATATCCGCATCGACACCGGGGACAAAGCCCTTGAGGTGTATGCCGATCCCCTGCTGGAGCGGGTGTTCTACAACCTCATCGACAATGCCCTCCGGTATGGCGGGGAGATGATGACCGTCATCCGGATCACACACAAAAACGATAACGGGAACCTTGTCATCGCGGTGGAAGACGATGGCACCGGCATCGCTCTCGACGATAAATCAAAGCTGTTCACCCGGGGTTTTGGTAAAAACACGGGCCTTGGCCTCTTCCTCTCCCGGGAGATCCTTTCGATTACCGGCATCACCATCAAAGAGACCGGGGAGCCGGGCAAGGGTGCCCGCTTCGAGATCACCGTGCCAAAGGGGTTGTACCGGTTCACGGACATAAAGTAAAAAATCCCTTTTCCCAACATTCCGGAAAAAACGACCTCCATATTCGCGTTCCGGCAGTCATTCGGGCTCCGGATGGGGTAAAATATAGGGTAAATACCGGCACGATTTAAATGCCTTTGGCGGGCTTTTGGCGAGGGGGTTTCCGCCCGTATTTTAGCGAACGAGGCGAGAATTGGGCTTATTCTCCACAGGAAACAAAAGGGTGCATTTTTCAGGGTTTTCCAGCATTGGCCCGGGTAAGAGAATGGCAAACGGAGCCCTATTTGGGCGTATTTTCGATGAGCCCTTGTTATGAATAACAGCATTCCCTGTAAAAACAAGAATAATTTCCCTCCTCGAATATCCCCGCCGGAAATACCTTTATCTGGTAAAAGCCCAATTCAGGCATATCAGGAACGGGCCTCGTGCTGAAATGCCGGATATTCACACCACACTGCAGGATGATCTGAAAACACTTCTTAGCCCTGCCAATGTCATTCAGCTGGCCTTCATCGTAGTTATCCTCATTGGCCTTTACCTCATCAGCACCGTGAACTACCTCCTCTTTCACGGCATCATTGAAGTCGCCGGCATTGCGGTTGCATTCTCGATCTTTATCATCATCTGGAATACCCGCAGGGTGATCACGGACGGGTTTTTCTTAATTATTGGGATCTCGTTCCTCTTCTTCGGAAGCATCGATCTCGTCCATACCCTCGCTTACAAAGGAATGGGAATATTTCCCGGCAACAGCTCGGACCTCCCCACCCAGCTCTGGATCGCAGCACGATATTTCCAGAGTATCACATTCCTGATAGCAACCTACTTTATAGGCCGATCGATTACCCGTGACCGGAAATATGATGTTGCTATTATCATTACTGCCTGCACCGCTGCCTGTGCCCTGCTCTTAGCCAGCATCTTTGTCTGGCATAACTTCCCGCACTGCTTCATTGAGGGCAGCGGACTTACTCCGTTCAAAATCGTGAGCGAGTACATTATCTCGCTCATTCTCATTGCCACAATTGTCATTCTGTTCCTGAAACGGGAGCACTTTGATCCTACGGTCTGGAAACTGCTTATTGCTGCGCAGGCATTCCTCATTCTCGGAGAACTGGCGTTCACGTCTTACATCTCGGTGTTCGGGTTCATGAACATGCTCGGCCACCTGTTCCGGCTCCTCTCGGTCTACCTGTTCTACCGGGCATTTGTTGTCATCAGCTTGACCCGTCCCTATGACCTGATCCTGCGGGAACTCAAGTTAAACGAAGAGAGCCTGCGGGAGAGTGAGACAAAATACCGCACGCTCTTTGAGAATATGTTAGAGGGATTTGCGTATTGCCGGATGATCTATGATGACAAGGGTGAACCCGCTGACTGGGTGTATCTTGATGTGAATGCTGCGTTTGAACGGCTGACCGGCCTGAAAAATATTGCCGGGAAACGGGTTCTCGAAGCAATCCCGGATATCCGGAAATTAACTCCCGGGCTCTTCGACACGTACGGGCGTGTGGCATCAACAGGCACACCGGAAACCTTCGAGATCGATTTCTCACCGTTGAATAAATGGCTGAAAGTCTCGGTCTTTTCACCCGAAAAGGGTTTTTTTGTTGCAGTTTTTGAAGATGTCACCGAACACAAACGGATTGTAGCGGAAGTTCGGAAAGCCCGGGATTTTTACCTGAAAATACTCGATGATTTTCCTAATCCGATCTGGCGGGCAGATATCCATGCAAAATGTGACTATTTCAACAAGGACTGGCTGGAGTTTACCGGGCGCACCCTCGAACAGGAACTCGGCGACGGGTGGGTTGAGGGGGTTTTCAAGGATGATTTCGACCGGTGCCTGAAGACCTACCTGGATAATTTCAATGCACGAACACCCTTCGAGATGGAATACCGTCTCCGGTATCACGACGGAACCTACCACTGGCTCAATGACAGCGGGAAACCGTTTTATACAAATGGGGAGTTTGCCGGCTATATCGGCTCATGCTATGATATCCAGGACCGCAAGCAGGCTGAAGAGGCACTGAAGCAGGCCAACAGAAAGTTAAACCTGCTTTCCAGTATCACACGACACGACATCAACAACCAGCTCTTTTTGTTAAAGGCATTCTTAGAACTCTCGAAAGAATCGCTTGGCGATGCTGCAAAGACTTCGGAATATATCATTAAAGAGGAGCGGGCGGCAAATGCCATCGAGCGCCAGATCATATTTACGAAGGAGTACCAGGATCTGGGCGTGAAGGCTCCGGACTGGCAGAACGTGGAAGCTGGAGTGAAAAATGCTTATGCGTCGCTGCCGATGCGGGATATCAGGCTTACTCCGGAGGTCAATAATCTCGAGGTGTATGCCGATCCGCTGCTTGAAAAGGTGTTCTATAACCTGATCGATAACGCCCTGCGGTACGGGGGGCAGAAGATGACTACGATCCATATCTCCCTCAAGGATGCTGAAACGGGGCTGGTGATTTCCGTTGAGGATGATGGTGTCGGGATATTGGCAGAGGACAAGAAGCGACTGTTCGAACGGGGGTTTGGCAAACATACCGGTCTTGGCCTCTTCCTCTCCCGCGAGATCCTCTCGATCACCGGCATAACGATCACAGAAACGGGCGAACCCGGAAAAGGGGCGAGGTTCGAGATTTTGGTGCCGAAAGGGGGGTACCGGTTTTTAGCGTGAACATTATCTACCGGTCCGTTTCTCGGTGTCCATGAGGAAGTATGGTTGCTTAATGCGGACAGGATTTCGCCGGTAAATAAACTATATCAGGTTTCTCCCCCCATGTCTCATCGGGAGGGGGACTATGGAGCAGAGATCGATCCTGATTGTCGAAGATGAGCAGATCCCGGCAATTGATCTCAGAGAGACCCTCATAACACTCGGTTACCGGGTTACCGGCATCGCATCATCCGGTGAACGGGCGATTGAGATGGCGGATGAGGGGATCCCCGACCTTATCCTGATGGATATCCGGCTGGCAGGTAAACTCTCCGGGATTGAAGCCGCAGAGCAGATCCTGAAGCACCATACAATTCCCATTATCTATCTCACGGCGTACGCAGACCCTGAACTCGTGGAACGGGCAAAGCGGACCCGCCCCTATGGATATATCATCAAACCGTATGATGAACGGGGGATCCGGACCGAGATCGAGATCGCGCTTTACAAAGCGGAACTGGACCGGAAGCTCGAACAGGAATATGCAAACCTTGAGCAGCGGGTTATCGATCGGACGAATGAGCTCACACGGATAAATGCGGCATTACAAAAAAGCGAAACCCGCTACCGGCTCCTCTTCGAACGATCCGGCGAGGGAATTTTTATCTTCGAAGCCCAGGGGAAAGACCAGGGGAGAATTGTCGAAGTAAACAATGCCGGTGCTGCCATGCATGGCTACACTTCAGAAGAACTCCTGACGATGAAGATTGCGGATCTTGAGGTCGCGGAAAATCTTACGGATACTCCGGCCCGGTTTAAGGAAATTCTCAGCGGGAAATGGATCGGGGGGGTGATCAACCATAAACGGAAGGACGGGTCTGTCTTTCCCCTTGACTTTCACGCCGGCCTGTTAGAACTGGAGGGGCATACCTATGTCTTTTCAGTCATGCATGACTTCAGTGAGCAAAAACGTGTGCACGATGAGGTTGTGAAGGCACGGGATGAATGGGAACGCACGTTCAATGCGGTCCCGGACCTGATCTCCATCATTGACAAAAATTTCAGGATCGTCCGGATAAACAAGGCGATGGCCGAGCGTATCGGGGTTTCTGCGGAAAACGCAATCGGGCTTCGCTGCTATGAATCGGTCCATCATACCTCCAATCCACCTGACATCTGTCCGCACCAGCGCCTCCTTGCTGACGGCAAACCTCATACCGTGGATATCCATGAAGATAACTTAAACGGTGACTTTACCCTCACCGTTTCACCGATCCTCGATCCCTCCGGAACGATAGCGGGAAGCGTACATGTTCTCCACGACATTACCCTGCGTAAGCGGGCGGAAGATGCGTTAAAGGAGAGCGAGGCAAATTACCGGACCATTTTAGAGGATATGCAGGATATGTTCTACCGTACGGACCTGCAGGGAAAGATTACGATGCTGAGCCCCGCAGGTGTACGTCTTGCCGGGTATGATTCACCTGATGATCTGATCGGATTGGACGCAGCTTCAGTGTACGCAGAACCCGAAGAACGCAAACAGCTTCTTTCTGTCCTTGCGGAGAAAGGGGAGGTTTCTGATTATCCTATTACCTTAAAGGTCCGCGACGGATCGCTCCGGTATGCGACTACGAGCAGCCATTTCTATCGCGATGCACACGGGAAGGTTCTCGGGGTTGAGGGAATCATCCATGATATCACCAGTCTCCGGCAGGCCGAAGATACCTTAAGAATGGTAAATAAAAAACTCAACCTTCTCTCCAGCATCACAAGGCATGATATCCGGAACCAGCTCATGGCCCTCAAGACCTACATCCAGCTGAGCGAGGACTCCTTAGGAAAACCTGCCCACGTGATGGAATTCTTAAAGAAGCAGGAAAAGATTTCTGACAATATCGAACGCCAGATCAATTTCACCAGCGATTACGAGGAGATGGGTGTAAAATCCCCGGCATGGCAGAACATAGAAGCGATTGTCAGCAGGGTGGCATCAGAGCATTTGTTGCGGGATACCCGGGTTGAGACGACCTGTCCGGATCTGGAAATCTTTGCCGATCCGCTGCTTGAGAAGGTGTTCTACAATCTTATCGATAATGCCCTGCGGTACGGGGGAGAGCAGATGACCGTGATCCGCACCACTATGCAGGAGTCTGAGGGGGGAATGGTTATTTCCGTTAAAGATGATGGTGTCGGCATATCAGCAGAGGACAAGAAGCACCTCTTCTCCCGCGGCTTCGGGCACAACACCGGCCTTGGCCTCTTCCTCTCCCGCGAGATCCTCTCGATCACGGGGATTATGATTACCGAGGACGGGGAGCCGGGCAAAGGTGCGAGGTTTGAGATCCTCGTGCCAAAAGGGGGGTGGCGGTTCACCAGTAAACCGTAAACCAGAAAATATCCGAAGATAGGATATGCAATCCCCAACCTTTCTTATATTCCTGTAATTATGGAAACTGCCTGCTGAGCGGTCACCGGTTCCACGACCCGGGCCGGCACCAGCCCGGCCACTGCAACGAACAGAGCCGGTACAATATATGAAGATGGCAATTCTGTCGCGATACGGATTCTTTCCCCCATTCGGGGATAATTTTATCATCCTTAAACTAAAAAGCGCTGTCATAGCAGAGGCAAGGAGAGAATGGCGTGAGGGTACTGGAAGAAATGCCCGTTATGGAGAATCGCCCCCTCATTTTGCCAAAGACGGGTCACTTCGCGTGCCTGGCGGGATGAATAAAAACGGCAGGACATAACCGGATTACCGGGAAAATACCTGCAGTTGTCATCACAGTAACGGAATACATCGAGGTCTGGCAGCAGGGACGTACAGGTTGAAAAATGAACGGTATGAAACAAAAAACTGACAATACAGAAGATAAGTTCCGGAAGAAACGACCCGAAGTGCCCCGGCGGGTATTACTTCAATACGTTCTCGTTCTACTCACATTTCTCCTGCTCGCCGCGCTTGGAGTCTCTTACATCAACAGCATTAACCAGGTTGCATCTGAGACCGCGATATCATCCTACCAGCAGACCGAACTGGAGATTGTCCGCGAAGCAGCCCGCGGGGCTGAAGAGTACATCCACATGGAGATGGTAGTGCATGGCCGGACGGATATTACGGCTGTTGAACAGGAGGTATATACAAAATTCATCGATCCCATCCGTCTGTTAAAAAACGGCGATGCCTGGATTTATGCGCCGGATCACATCGTATTTGACCAGAGTGCTGACCTGCCAAAGGAATACTGGGGCAGGAGCATGGCGCAGATCTTTGCCCTCCAGCAAACGCACGGGGCAAGCCACTATGAGGAGATGACCGCTGATGTCACCTCTGGCCGGGAAGGGGTCGGGTATTATGTCTGGCTTCCGGAAAAAGGTCAGGAGATCGCGGCGTGGACCCCGGTGAGGGTAGGCAATAATACCTGGACAATCGGCCTGTCAACGCCGCTGCCGGAGATCCTTGACGCAAGCGGCGCCTCGTCCCATATTGTCATTGCCAAAGCGGGTATCCTTTCAAGCATCCTCCTTGCCTTCATCCTGCTCTGCCTGTGGGTATTTTCCGATATGAAGCGGAGGCAGGTCAATGAGGATCTCCAGGTGAGCGAGGAGCGGTTCCGCCTGATATTCCAGAACGCAAATGACGGTATCTTTGCCCACGATATATCCATGGAAGGCCCCGGGAAGTTCCTTGATGTCAATGACCAGGTTTGCCGGTGGCTTGGCTACACCCATGATGAAATGACCCGGATGGCCGTCACGGATATCGATGTTCCCGAGCAGTTCGAAAAATTCCCGGCGATAATACAACGCCTGACAGAAGACGGGTTTGCGGTTTTTGAAACCGACTTTTTGACAAAGGACAAAAAGCGGATCCCGGTTGAAGTGAGTGCCCGCCTTTTCGATCTCCATGGCAGGCAGACAATCCTTGCCATCATACGTAATATCACCGACCGTAAAGCTGCAGAACAGGCGCGGCGGGAGAATGAGGCCCGGCTCGCAACCGCGATGGACATTGCGGCCCTTGCCGACTGGGAGTACGATGTCCCGACCAGGTTCTTCACCTTCAATGACCGGTTTTATGCATTGTACGGCACCACCGCGGAACGGGAAGGCGGCTACCGGATGCCGGCAGATGTGTATGCACGAACATTCGTTCATCCCGATGAGATGCAGGTTGTGGGCGAAGAAGTGAACCGGGCGATTACGACAACAGATCCCAATTACCGGTCACACCTGGAGCACCGGATTATCCGGAGGGACGGGGAAATCCGGTATATTGTTGTCCGGATCAGGATCACCAAGGACGCTGCCGGCCGCACCATAAAAACCCATGGCGCGAACCAGGATATCACCGAGCGCAAACTTGCCGAGAAGCACCTGCGGGAGCAGGAAGCCACCCTTGAAACGCTCCTGAATGCTCCTACGGATATCTTTGCCCTGCTTGACCGGGACGGGACAATCCTGAACATCAACGAGAGTGGTGCCCGACAGGAGGGGGGAACGGTAGAGGAAATCACCGGGCGGAATGTGTACGATCTCCTGCCACCCTCACTGGCTGGAAAACGGAGGGAGATTATAAAAGGGGTCTTCACCGCCGGGAAACCGGCACACTTCGAAGACGAATATGCCGGCAGGTATTTCTATAACAATATTTTCCCGGTCTTCGGTGCAGAACAGAAGGCGGTCGAACGTGTCGTGCTGTTCGCTTCGGATATTACCGACCGCAAGAAGGCAGAGCTGCAGCTCCAGCGTTACAATGTTGACCTTGAGGAGGGGATCGCAGAACGGACGGCATCCCTGCACAGGACCGCCGAACTGCTCCAGGACGAAGTGCTCCAGCATGAAGTAGCGGAGAAGAAGATCCAGGAATCGTTAGACGAAAAAAGTGTCCTGTTAAAAGAGGTTCACCACCGGGTCAAGAACAATCTCCAGATCATTGCAAGCATGTTAAACCTCCAGGCACGGTATATCACGGATGAAAAAACCCTCCAGGCGATCAAGGACAGCCAGAACCGGGTCAGGGCAATGGCCCTTGTCCATGAAAAGCTGTACCGGTCAGCGGATATCTCAAAGATCGACCTCGATGAATATATCAGGTTCCTCGGTAACAGCCTGTTCCAGTACTATGGAATGAAAGGGAGAGGTATCGTGTTCACAACCGGCATTAAGGATATCACGCTTGATATCAATGCCGCGATTCCCGTGGGGCTCATCATCAACGAACTGATCTCCAATTCCCTGAAATATGCATTCCCCGATGGAAGAAAAGGGGAGATTTCCATCACGATTACGCGGGAGGGCAGAGTACTCTCCTTCCTGTTTAAGGATAATGGCATCGGCATCCCTGCAGACTTTGACTGGCGCAATGCGGAATCCCTCGGGCTCCGGCTGGTGAACTCGCTTGTCGACCAGCTGGACGGGACGATTGAACTGGACCGGACAGCAGGGACTGCGTTTACGATTGTCGTAAAGGAAAAAGAGTGAGGGGAGGATATGAATCTGAACATCAGCACCGGTACCATTTTTGAACGGGTTGCACGTGCCTGCGGGATTATTTCAGTTATTATCGGGGGGACGGGTCTTGCAGGATGGGCCTTTGGATCGCGAGTCCTGACGGGGGTGCGACTGGATTATATCCCCATGGCACCCAACACTGCCATCCTTGTCATCCTGCTCGGGTCCGCTCTTTTTTCCGGGACCGCATGGCCCGGGAACCGTACTGTCCGCAGGGTGATTGCAGGAATCTCATCTCTTAGTATCCTCATCGCAGGCCTGACCCTTGCCGGGATCATTACCGGCATCGATCTTAAGACGGATTATCTCTTCCTCACGGTAACGGGTACGGTCGGCACCGTTCCTGTAGGGCGAATGTCTCCGGTGACTGCAACCTGCTTGCTGCTGGGAAGTGCTGCACTCCTGCTTCTCCTGGTGAAAAAGAACGATCTGAGTGCGTTTCTGGGCACGGTGATGGCGCTGGTTGGCGGAGTAGTGATCATCGGGTACTGGTATGGCGCCCCGCTGCTTTACGGGGGCACCGTAATACCGGTTGCACTTACCACAGCAGTGGCCCTCGGGATACTGGGGATCGGGATGAACGCAGCTGCGGGTCCCGCCAGCTGGCCCCTCTCCAGCGTAACTGGCGATTCGACCCGCGCACGACTCCTCCGCGGGCTGCTGCCGGTCATCCTCATCCTTGTCCTCCTCGTGAACTGGATGAATACAGTCGTCGTGGGACATGCGGACAGCACGGTAGTCCTCTTTTCTGCCGTGACAATTATTCTCTCCCTGCTTGTCGTGTATGGGGTAGTCTTACAGATATCCCATAAAATCGGGGATCCTATCGATCTGTCCGAGCGGGAACGGAAAAGAACCGTGGAAAATGTGCGGAGAGCACGGGATTTTTACTTAATGGTCCTTGACGATTTTCCCAACCCGATCTGGCGGTCGGACATCCATGCGAAATGCGATTATTTCAACAAGGACTGGCTCGCGTTTACCGGGCGCAGGATGGAGCAGGAGCTTGGCGACGGATGGGCTGAAGGGGTCCACCCGGACGATCTCGAACGGTGCGTAAAAATCTATCTCGATCATTTCCATGCGCAAAAACCATTCGAGATGGAGTACCGGCTCCGGTATCATGATGGCACCTACCGCTGGCTCTACGATAACGGGAAACCACTATTCACCCCGGAGGGGGAGTTTGCCGGGTATATCGGCTCCTGCTACGACATCCATGACCGCCGTATGGCGGAAGAAGAGATCCGGCGGCTCAATGCGGATCTGGAGAAACGGGTTTCAGAGCGGACGGAAGATTTGCAGCATGCACTCACCCGGATTGAAAAATCCCTGCATGAGAAAGAGATTCTCCTGCGTGAAGTTCACCACCGGGTCAAGAACAACTTCCAGATCATCTTAAGCCTGCTCTCCCTCCAGTCGCGAAGCATTGGTGATGAGAAGTTTTCCCTGGGGATACAGGAGAGCCGGAACCGGATACGGGCTATGGCATTTGTTCATGAGAAACTGTATACTTCAGCAGATTTCTCCCGGATTGATCTGGAGATGTATGTAAAATACCTGACAAAACAGTTATTTACCTTCTTTGGGGTACGCCCGTCGACAGTCTCACTCAATCTTAAAATAAACAATATTTTCAGTGATATCAACACGGCAATTCCTTTGGGGCTTGTCATCAATGAGCTGGTCTCGAACTCGTTAAAGCATGCCTTCCCTGATGGGAGAACAGGCCAGATCACCATCAGTATCCTTGACGATCAAAAGGGACTCATTATTACGTACCAGGATAACGGTATCGGATTTTCCAAAGGCTTTGACTGGCAGACAGCAGAGAGCCTTGGTTTCAAACTCATCCGCGTGCTGGTCGATCAGCTCGATGGTACTATTGAGCAGCAATCCCGTGAAGGTACACGCTTTATAATCAAAGTGAAGAAAAAAACGGATGAGCAGGGATACCTCCACGGTACATTTAACCCGGTCCCGGAATGAAAATTCGTTTTTAGTCGATTGAAGTCCGGAATCCTAAATGAGGAGGGTGGTAACCTTTGAGGGTACAGGAATTCTCTTCATTTTTTTTACAGGAGTTGTCCGGTAAAATTCATGCAGTTGGGGAGAGCTTCGTTGAACATAACCATCTCAAGGATATTCAGACCTGCTGCACGTACGCCTGGATCACTGACAGCGTTATGTGCTTCGCAATACTCCACCACTCCCGCATCAGGACCGGACCGCAGATTCCAGGCCAATTCCTGTTTTACAGACATCCCCGGAAAAAACGACCCTCATATTTGCATTCCGGCAGGGTTTCCGGGGCCCGGATGGGGTAAACTAACGGGCGAAAAAGGTCTCAATAAAAAGGTCTTTGGCAGGCTTTTGGCGAGGGTGTTTCCGCCCGTATTTTGGTAAACGGGGTAAAATTTGAACGTATTTTCCACAGGGCACAAAACGGAGGGTTTTACGGGCTTTGCCATACGGGAGCACGATAAACGAAGCCCAATTCGGGCGTTTTTTCCCTCATAGTACATACCACCCCATGGTGCCGGAGAGCGGGTACCGGTTTACCGGCTTAACGCAGGTGTTCCCATTCTTCGAGGGGTACACCAGATTATTTCTTTTAGTGATTCATCATTTGGTGCCACCAACCTTTAATGTCAGATATCAAATCAACAAATAGTTAACATTTTGTTGTCTGTAGTAAGCCTATTTTGTTAATACCATACCCCCCTCTTGCGCCACCAGTCCCCCGAGGGGGACGGGGCGCATTGTGATTGGACGAGGTGGGTTACAGGTAATACGTCGTTATCGCAATCCGGGGGATGCCACAGTGGCGGGGGCGGAGGTGGAACCAAAGCCCCCAAGAACGTCTGATAAGTTTTCTCTTGGAGATGGCTTCTTAAAAAAACCGAAACAAAATCTTAATTGGTGGCTCTAATTAACGAATCACCTTTCTTTTAATAATCCCGCTTGATATTATGGCGCATTTGTACCCGTACATGTCCGAATCTGAAAAGGGCGAACAATGCAGTATTCAGACCTTCAGGTCACCAGCAGGTTCCGGATTCTGACAGATATTTTTATCCATATCGATAATGGTGTCTACAAACATCGTCAGCTGGGTGAGTACATCCGGATCGAGCCCTTTTTCCACCGCAATGAAAATCCCGGCAAAACGCATGAGTCGCAGTTTGTTCGTCACAAAATGAATGAACCGGGTGATATTCTGCGAGGATATATAGATCAGCATGGAGTTGACCGAATCGAACACCAGCGATACTTTCTTTCCTTTAAGTCCGGCAAGGGACTCCGTGACAGCAATCCCGATAGCAGTCAGATCGGCAGGATTGCTGACAAACCTGCAGTTACTCTCAGGTTCGTGATCGTGTCCCATGGCATATTTTGTAACGGTATCAACCACAGAAATTTTCTCCATGGGGATACCATTTTTTTCAAAATTCTTTTTCAGGACATCAAAGGGCTGGTTTGTCGCGATGACCAGAACATGGTAATCCATGGCCTGCAGCATTTTGATCAGTTCGATGTTCTTGTTCCTGATCTCCGCCGCTGATGCCATGACAAGGTAGATCTCCTCATCTTTGATACTCGATAAGCAAAATGTCATCAACTTCACCTATTCCATGAGGAATTTCCTGGTTGCATCAGACAATTCATCGCCATGCTCAGTGATCGCCTTGTTCAGGTCTATGATGTTCTGCCGGATCTGTTCGATGTTCTTCATCTGGATTTTCAGCTGGAGGGCCACATCCGCCGTGTCACACCCGCCCCGTTCAACATCGCTGGTAATTCCTGCGATATTTTCCTCCACCACCTCAAGCGGGGTCTTTAACCGCATGGCGGCTTCCCTGATAAATTCAAGGAATCGTTCATTACTCTCTCTGAGGGCCTCTTCGTTTTTCATGATCCGTTCGGACTGCTCGCTGACGACTTTCTCCTGCACCGTCAGGAGTTCGGTCAGTGAGGCCACCATGGATTCAAGGGCGTGTACCCTGTCGGTTGTGATAACCATATCCATCTGTTATTCCTCCTTTACCGAAGTGCGCTGTTTCCGTGGATCAGAGAAAACCGCTTTGCCCTCAAAGGGAAGGATTGCAATCTTTACGCTTAAGGCAAGCGACCGGAACATATCTGCGGTCTGACGGGAGACCTTCACTTTGCTGAAAAAGATGATCGCAAAGAGATTTCCTGAAGGCAGGATGCCCCCAAAGCCAAGGACAGAATTGACCCCGAACGGGATGACGAAATCGTCCTGGGCAGGTACGTACCTGCTGCCAACTGCATCGGGTATCAGGAAAACATTGTAGGTAGTCTGTGCCATGTCCATGACAACGGCCGGATCCGGCTGTAATACGGTATTAACCTCAAGTCCCAGTTGCTGGATGAGCTGCGTGATCATGGGGAACGATTCGATGAAATGCTCACTGGGGAGGGGGATTGCTTTGTGCCCGTCAGATTGTTTGCGTGAGTTCCACTCCGGCAGCATGCCGGCGCTTGCCAGCAGGACAAGGCATTTCATTTCACGGGATCCCGGTGAGGCTTTCATGATGCGGGAGGCAAATGCCTGCAGGTTATCATCAAGTTCTCCGTAGGCGTGGGTCTTGAAGAGGCGGACAAGGACACAGGCATTACCTCCCCCGTCTTTGTCATTGAGATGATCGTACAGGTAATGAACGATTCTGTCCGCTACCTCTTCCATACTGGCAGCACCGGATCCCATCGATCGGAGTGCAGCTGAAACCTCGACCATATCCTTGAGAGTAAAATCGGCAATATCAGGCATCATATCCTCCTTATTCTGCGGGCAATGGACAGATTTTCAACCCGGGTTTTTTATCCTCCATGATACCGATGATACTCATTGCATCACCGGGCACGGTCCGGGTTGAAATAGTATATTTTCTCATTTAGAAGACATCTATATATATGTATTCAGCCAGCACGGTTGCAGGCATAACACCACCTGATGATTGCCGTGTCCCTTATCCACGGTCTGCCAATATCTGATGAGAAAAAACAGATGCGGAATTTCTCTGATGGTTTCTGCACCATCTTTGCTCCTGCACTATCATAGGTATTTTTCCTGTTGAAACACACATGAACGGGAGTTCGCACCCGAAGCATCAAAATCGTTTTTATGATTCTTCCCCGCCTCAGGATCTTTCCGTGGCACGGCGGGGCAATGAGATTTTAGAATTTTTTTGTTGCTTTGTAGAAATCATTTAGAAAACTCTGACGTTCTCAGGGGCTTCGCTCCCGCCACTGGGGCACACCCCCCATTGCGATGACAACGTATTACCTGTAACCTTACTCGGGCTATCGCACTGCGCCCGTCCCCCAACGGGGGACAGGTGGCGCGAAGAGGGGGGCAATATATAATAAAAAAAGGTTTTCTCCAGAGCAATTTTTGTCATTGAACCGCCGCGAGGCGCCCTTTGAGGTCGGCGGAGTTTATCGTATCTGGAGGTACGGGGGTCTCAACCCCCATTATAATTCCTGAAGAGGATATTTTCCCTGGTGAATACACCCGGGTTATTTAATAAGAAGTTTTATTAACCGCCCTGTATAACTCATCGATATGCCGCCTGTGGGTGAATCACCGGATACTGCACCCCGTGGCCTGATTATCGCTATTCTTCTCTTGTTTCTTGTCATTATCGGAGCCGGTGTCCTCTTCTACCAGTCACAGGAACAGCAGATCAGGGACAGGGTAACCGGCGATCTCTCGTCAATCGCAGCCTTGAAAACAGACCAGATCGAAGGCTGGAGGGAGGACCGGCTGTTCGATGCCCGGGTCATCTCAGCCGGGGAGTTTTTCGCTGACGGGGCGGAACATTACCTGGCATATGGTGATGACGAGACCCGGGGGAAGATCCTCGCCCGCTTCCGCGAGATAAATGCGTCGCCCCATTACCATAATATGGTGCTGGTCGATCCGCAGGGCGATGTCCGGATCACGCTCGATCCCGCGATCACGACCCTCCAGCCGTCCGTGAAAGCGTAGGTGCTGGAATCCCTTGCAACGGGTAACGTCACGATGACGGATTTTCACTATGTCCCGGGCAGCGATCATATCCACCTCGATGTCATCGCCCCCCTTGCCCGTAAGAGTAATGGTGCTGGCAAGCCAGTCGGCGCCGTCCTGCTCTCGATCGATCCGGAGGATTTCCTGTATCCTCTGATCCAGTCGTGGCCGGTACCAAGCGGGAGTGCAGAAACCCTGCTCGTTGAACGCGAGGGGGATCATGTCCTGTTCCTGAATGAACTCCGTCACCGGAACAATACCGCACTCAACCTGACAATCCCACTCATCCAGACGGACGTCCCATCCGTGATGGCGGTATTGGGAACTACCGGTGCATTTGAAGGAACGGATTACCGGGGGGCAGATGTGATCTCGGTGCTGGAACCGATCCCCGGTTCTCCCTGGTTCATCGTGGCGAAAGTCGATACCGGGGAGGCGTACTCGTCGTGGCGAAGTCGCTCGGCACTTATTGTCGCACTGGTAGCGGGAACAGTGATAAGCGTTTTTATCATCATCGGGCTGGTCTGGCAGCGCCGGCAGAAATATTTTTACCGCTCTCTCTATGCAACAGAAGCGGAGCGAAACAAAGAAGAGCTGCAGAACCGCGAGCGGCTGGAGACCCTGCTGCGGCTCTCTGAAATGCAGTCTGCCAGTGAACAGGAACTTATGGACTTTGTTCTCGATGCCGGATGCAGGCTTACGAACAGTTCACTGTCTTTTATCGGTGTAATGTCCCCGGACGAGGCGGTCTTTGACATCACAGCATGGTCGAAGTCGGCAATGAAGGACTGTTCCGTTGCCGCATCGCCGATCCATTTCCCTATCGAAAAAGCAGGCATCTGGGCTGAGGCCGTGCGAAAAAGAACCCCGCTTATCGTCAATGACTATAACGCACCCCAGGCGGCAAAGAAAGGTCTTCCCCCGGGACATGTTCCCATCACACGGTTTGCATCCATTCCGATCTTCGATCAGCAGCGGATCGTCATGGTCTGTGCCGTTGCCAATAAAGACGCTGATTATACGCCATTGGATGTGGACAACCTCACGCTCCTGATGCAGGGGGTCTGGAACCATCTCCGGAAGCGTTCGGCGGATGAGGCGCTGCGCCAGAAGACTACCGATCTTGAGGCTGCGTATGAAGAGATTACTGCGAGCGACGAGGAGCTGGCAGCAAACTACGATGAACTGGCAAAGAGCCAGCAGGCATTAGCCGAGAGCGAGCGGAAATACCGCACCATGATCGACTGGACGTATGACTGGGAATACTGGATCGGTCCGAACAGGAACGTTATCTATGTCTCACCATCCGTTGAACGCATCACGGGTTACGCTCCCACTGAATTTATTGCTGACAAAGATCTGATGGAACGGATCGTCCACCCCGATGACCGTGCCCGGTGGGAGGAACACCTCACACTCCATGCAAACAATACGCAGAGTAGCAATTCCGCAGAGATTGAGTTCCGCATTATTGCACGGGACGGTTCCACACGCTGGATCGGCCATACCTGCCAGGCGATCTTTGCAGATGATGACACATGGGCCGGAAGAAGGATCTCCAACCGGGACATCACCGGGCGGAAACGGGCGGAAGAAGCGCTCCGCGAGACCAACGAGTACCTTACCAGCCTCTTCGATTATGCAAACGCTCCGATCATTGTCTGGGATACGGAGTTCCGGATCACCCGGTTCAATCACGCGTTCGAGCGCCTGACGGGGAGCATTGCGGAAGGGGTCATTGGAAAACCTGTCGACATCCTGTTTCCCGACGATTCACGTCAACGGTCGATGGCTCTCCTGGGGCAGGCAACGGGAGGTGAACGATGGGAAGCAATAGAGATCCCCATCCACCGTAAGGATGGCTCCCGGCGGACTGTGCTCTGGAACTCGGCAACAATCTATGCTGATGACGGGACAACAGTTATCGCCACCATTGCACAGGGGCAGGATATTACGGACAGGAAGCAGGCGGAAGAAGCCCTTCGTGAGAGTGAGCGGCTCTACCGCTCCCTGTTTGAGAATATGCTGAACGGGTTTGCATATTGCAAAATGATCTATGAAGACGGTGACCCGCGGGATTTCACCTACCTTGCCGTGAATCGTGCCTTTGGGGAGCTGACCGGGTTACACGATGTGGAAGGAAAGAATGTCTCGGTAGTCATCCCGGGTATCCGCGAGGCAGATCCCCGGCTTTTCGAAGTTTACGGAAGGGTGGCATCAACCGGCATTCCCGAACGGTTCGAGATATTCGTGGAATCCTTAACAATGTGGTTCTCAATCTCGGTATATTCCCCGCAGCACGGGTATTTTGTAACCGTTTTCGACGTAATTACCGATCGCAAGGCTGCCGAGGAATCACTGCGCGAGAGCGAGAAGCGGTTCCGTTCTGCCTTTGATCTTGCCGCAATCGGGATGTCGCTGACCGCACTGGACGGGCGGTTCATGAAAGTAAACCAGGCATTCACGAGAATGATGGGGTATTCGGAAGAGGAGGTTCTCCAGTCCAATTATACCGATCTCACGTACCCGGAGGATATCGCATCCAGTGAGGCGGAACGCCTGGATCTCCTTTTCAGCACAAAGGAGGCGGCGCATTTTGAGAAGCGGTATATGAAAAAAGACGGCCGGATCATCCGGGCCTTTGTCAGCCATATCCTCGTGCGGGATGAAAACAACAAGCCGCAGTATTTTGTCACGATAATCCAGGATATCACCGAGCGCAAAGTGGCAGAAGATGCTCTGCGCGAGAGCGAGCACCGGTTCAGAAATCTTGTCGAAACAACCAGCGACTGGGTATGGGAAGTGGATGAAACCGGGCACTATACCTATTCAAGTCCGCAGATATTCGCGATTCTCGGGTATAACCCCGAGGAATTACCGGGTAAAACCCCCTTTGACTTCATGCCTCCGGAAGAGGCTGCGCGTGTCGGTGAGATCTTCAGTAAGATTGTTGCTTCACAACAAATGTTCTCATCTCTTGAAAATACGAATCTGCATAAAGACGGCCATAAAGTCATCCTCGATACCAGCGGCGTTCCGGTATTTCGCCCGGATGGAACATTCTGCGGGTACCGCGGAATTGATCGGGATATCACTGATCGCAAGCGGGCAGAAGAAGCGCTCCGCGAGACCAACGAATACCTCCGCAGCCTGCTGGATTATGCCAATGCCCCGATCATTGTCTGGGACCCGGAATTCCGGATTACCCGGTTCAACCACGCATTCGAGGATCTGACCGGCATGACCGAACGGGAAGCCATTGGCCAGCACATCTCCCGGCTCTTCCCGGAATCAAGCCGGGAAGCTTCTCTCGAACTGATTCAAAAGACCGTTGCCGGGGAGCGGTGGGAAGTTGTCGAAATCCCCATTCTCCACAGGTACGGAGAGATCCGGATGGTGCTCTGGAACTCGGCAAATATTGTTGATCCCAGCGGAACCCTCATCTCAACCATCGCACAGGGACAGGACATCACCGAACGCAAGGCAGCAGAGGAAGATCTCAAATCATCCAATGCCTTCCTTGACATGATCATCGACATGAGCCCCTTCTCGATGTGGATTTGCGATAAAGAGGGGACGGTTACAAGAGTGAACCGCTCCCTGTGCCAGACCATCCGTCTCACCCCTGATGACATTGTGGGCAAATACAATGTGCTCAGGGACACCAACCTGGAGACCCAGGGGGTCATGCCCGGTGTACGGGCGGTGTTCGACAACTACACGCCGGCACGTTTTAGTATCCGGTGGAAAGCGGCAGATGCCGGTGATGTCGATTTCAAAGGAGCACGCGACATGCATATCGATGTCTCCTTATTCCCGATCCTGAATGCACGGGGTGAACTGACCCATGTGGTATGCCAGTGGGTTGATATTACCGAACGGAAGAATGCTGAAGATGCACTGAGGGAGACCAATGAGTATCTCCAGAACCTGATCGATTATGCCAATGCTCCGATCATCGTGTGGGACCCGCAGTTCCGTATCACCCGCTTTAACCACGCCTTTGAAAAGCTGACGGGCCGGACCGAAGAGGACGTCATCGGGCAGCACCTTGCAATCCTCTTCCCGGAATCGAGCAGGGACGGGTCGGTTGAGCAGATTAAAAAGACCCTTGAAGGAGAGCGCTGGGAAGTTGTCGAAATCCCCATTCTCCACAGGTCCGGAGAGATCCGGATCGTGCTCTGGAACTCGGCCAATATCGTAAGCCCTGATGGCACGATCATCTCCACCATCGCACAGGGTACCGACATCACCGGGCGCAAGCTGGCGGAAGAGGCGCTGCGCGGGAGCGAAGCTTCCTACCGGGTGCTTGCCGAGAATTTACCAGGTATCGTGTACCGTATCCACCTGCGGGAGGACAACCGTATGGTCTTCTTTAACGATCAGCTGACCGCGTTATCCGGGTATGCTCCTGAAGAACTGGTAAAAGGTGCCGTCTGTTCCATTGAGCCGTTCATTCATCCCGATGATATTCCCCGGGTTCTTGCAGCCGTGGAGAAAGCAGTTGCAGAATCCACAACCTTCAGTGTTGAATACCGGTTCCGGCATAAGGATGGCAGCTGGCGGTACTTCATTGAACGGGGCAAGGTGGTTCCCGGCCAGGATCTGGCACCGCAGTTCATTGATGGTGTGATCCATGATGTCACCGACCGCAAGCTGACCGAGACCCAGCGTGAGAAACTTATCCGGACACTCGAACAGAAAAACACAGAGCTCGAACGCTATACCTACACGGTTTCGCACGATCTCAAGAGCCCGCTCATCACCATTCGCGGGTTTGCCGGGCTGCTCGAAGACGATGCATTAAAAGCGGACCATCTCCTGCTGAAAAAAGATATCCACCGCATCACTGAGGCTGCCGACACGATGCAGTCGCTTCTTGCCGACCTCCTGGAACTTTCCCGCGTGGGAAGGATCGTTAACCCCCCGGAAAAGATCCCGTTTGGCAGGATTGTGTCTGAAGCAGTGGATCTCCTTGCCGGGTCACTCACCGAACGGGGTGTCACGGTCGAGATTGCGCCCGATCTGCCGGAGGTGATTGTCGATTCTGCCCGTATCCGGGAAGTGATGGTCAACCTTATCGAGAATGCAATCAAGTTCCTTGGGAACCGGCCTGACCCCAAAATCCGGATCGGTGTGGACACAACCGGAGAGACCCCGGTCTTCTTCGTGCAGGACAACGGCATCGGGATCAATCCCCGGTATCTTGAACGGATCTTCAACCTGTTCGAAAAACTCGATGCTTCTGCACGGGGTACGGGGATAGGCCTGACGATCAGCCGGCGGATCATCGAAGTGCATGGCGGGAAGATATGGGCGGAATCTGAGGGACCCGGGAAAGGTACCACGTTCCGGTTTACGCTGCCGGCTGTACCCGCAGGAACCCTGGATCATGGCCGGTCCTGATCAGGATTAGTGCATGAGCAGCCACTTCCAGAGCGGAATGCAGCGGATCCCCTCCGTTTCCCGCTCCAGATCCCGGGTGATCAGCAGCAGTGATTGGACCTTGCCGGGGTATTCTGTCAAAAACTCCTTAAGTCCGGCATATTCACGCTCGTCCGGTACGCATGACCGTTATGACATCGGGCGCATCATTCTCATGAAAAACTGTCGGATAATCCACCCATTACTTTATTATATATAATACTGATTATCCATAGACCTACAGTCCCGGAAATGTGTGTTCTATGGACCAGAAGGACGGATTTTTACGGGAACCCCCCGAAGAATGCCTCCCGTCTGCATTGACAGTGGCGATTCCCCCGGCAGACCGTTCGGCAGCCAACACGCTTTTTGATACAGGGGCAGCTGAACACGGTTCTGAACATTTTTTTATCGGGATTCCTGGACCGGTCCTCAAAAAAATTGGGAACGAATGGGCATTGGACCGGGGGCGGTGCTAAATGGCTGAACACGCTTCGCCCCCGTCTTTGTTCCCCCAGGCTTCCCTTGTCCTGACCCTTGCCTGCAGTGCTGCTGCTTTTGTTCTCCTCTACCTTTTAAGTCAGTCCAATTATCTCCTCTTCCACAGCATTATCGAGATTACAACCGTCGTGATAGGGTTCTCCATTTTCGTGCTGATAATAAATGCACGGAAACATATCGACAATTCATATTTCTTTGTTATCGGTATCGGGTTTTTTTTTATCTGTACTATCGATGTTATCCATACTCTTGCTTACAAAGGGATGGGGGTATTTCCTGCGGCAACCGCAGATCTCCCCACCCAGCTCTGGATTGCCGGGCGATACCTCCAGGCGGCGACCTTGCTTGCAGCCCCGCTTGTTATCGGAAGAAAGATACGCCTGCCGGTGCTTTTTTTCGGATACGCAGCAGTCACCGCGCTCCTGCTGGGATCGATCTGGTACGGCATCTTCCCGCACTGCTTTATCGAAGGGCAGGGGCTGACACCGTTCAAGATAGGGAGCGAGTACCTCATCTCATTCATCCTTATCCTTGCAACCATCGCGCTCTATTATAAACGGGAGTATTTCGATCCCCGGATCTTCCTGCTCCTTGCTGCAGCAAACTTCTTAACAATCGGGGCCGAGCTCGCATTTACTTCGTATATCAGCGTGTATGGCTTCATGAACATGCTCGGGCATCTCTTCCGGCTGGCCGCTACCTTGTGTTTTTACATGGCATTCCTTGTATTCGGACAGGAGCAGCCGTATGAACTGCTCTGGCACCGTATCTGGCAGAAAGAAAAGGAACTCAAAGATCTCAATGCAACGCTTGCCGATCGTGTGGCGGTGCGGACCCATGAGCTGGAGGAGACAACCCTCCGGCTTGAAGAGGAGATTGATTTCCGGAAGCAGGCCGATGAGAATCTGCGAAATAACGAGGAGAAGTACCACACTGTCGCAGATTTCACCTTCGACTGGGAATTGTGGCTGGGTCGGGATCACCAGATACTCTATTGTTCACCGTCCTGTGAACGTATCACCGGATATCCCCCGGAGGCGTTTAATGCCGATCCGCAACTGTATACAAAGATCGTTTATCCCGATGACCAGTTCCTGATGGATGAACACAACCGCACCGCATGGGAGACTCTTGAAGCCCGGTCTGTTGATTTCAGGATCATTCACCGGGATGGTTCAATACGCTGGATCGGTCATGCCTGTCAGCGGGTGACAGCCCATGACGGTACTGAGCTTGGCAGACGCGTAAGCAACCGGGATATCACTGACCGCAAGCAGGCGGAGGAAGAGCTTACCCGGGTCAACCGTGCGCTGCAGATGCTCAGCGATGCCAACCAGGCAATGGTTCGCATCACTGATGAAACAAAACTGATGAACGAGATCTGCCGGATCGCTGTCGATATTGGCGGTTATCGCATGGCCTGGATCGGGTTTGCGGAACAGGATGAAGGAAAGACCGTGCGCCCGGTGGCCCATGCCGGTGTCGACTCGGGATACATCGAGACTGCTCATCTTACCTGGGCTGAGGACAGCCCCCGGGGCCGTGGCCCTGGCGGTACCGCGATACGTTCGGGGCAACCGTCCATGGCTCGCAACATTTCCATGGACCATGCTTTCGCTCCGTGGAGAGATGAGGCCATGAAACGCGGCTATCAATCGATCATTGCCCTGCCGCTGACCCGTGAAGGCAGGACGTTCGGAGCGATGGGCATCTATGCCAGCGAGGCGGACGCATTCGATTCTAAAGAAGTAAAAATCCTCAAAGAGCTGGCAAACGATCTGGCCTATGGTATTGACGCGCTGCGGACGTGGGCGAAACAGAAGCAGGCTGAGGAAGCAATCCGTGACCTCAACGACTATAACCGCAGCCTGATCGAGACGAGTATCGATCCGCTCATGACCATCAGTAAAGACGGGAAGATCCAGGATGTGAATACCGCAACGGAAACGGCGACCGGCCTGACAAGGAAGGAACTGATCGGCACCGATTTCTCGGAATATTTCACCGAACCACAGAAAGCCCGTGAAGGGTACATGCGGGTCTTTTCCGAGGGAAAAGTCCTTGATTACCCGCTTGAGATCCGGCACTGCGACGGGCACATCATGCCCGTTCTTTACAACGCAGCCGTATATCCCGACCGTAACGGGAATATCAAGGGGGTCTTTGCAGCAGCACGGGACATCACCGAGCGCAAACGGGTAGAGGAGTCACTCCGGGAGAGCGAGGAGAAGTTCAGGTCTCTTGTTGAGTATGCCCTTGATGGAATCCTGATCCTTGATTTACAGGGGACGATCCTTTTTGTAAACAATGCTATGGCTCGCACGATAGAATCCGATGATCCTGCAGGATTAATTGGCAGGAATGTGATGGAATTCATCGCATCAGAGTCTCGGGAAGATGTTGTTAAGGACTTTGTGCAGGTATCTCAGGGTCACGATGCATACCTTGCACACTACTATGTGATATCGGCAAAAGGAAAAAAAATCTACGTGGAAAGCATTGGGAAGGTTATTATCTATGAGGGAAAACCCGCAGACCTCGTTTCCATACGGGACGTCACCGAACGCAAACAGGCTGAAGATGCGCTGCAGAAAAGCGAGGAGAAATTCCATAACGTATTCGACTGGGCAAACGATGCGATTTTGCTGCATACCCTGACAACGGAGGGGTCGCCCGGCCGCTTCCTTGACGCGAACCCGGTCGCGTGCCGGATGCTAGGGTATTCCCGGGCCGAGCTGCTCACCATGGGTCCACCTGATATTGTTCCCGCTGAACTTCACCCCCAGCTTGGAGAGATAATCCGGCAGACCGCAACGAAGGAATCAGTTCTGTTCGAGACCCGGCTCCTGCGAAAGGACAGTACAACCCTCCCGGTCGAATCGAGCGGCCATCTAGTCACCTACGACGGAAAGAGGACCTGGGTTTCCCACATCCGTGATATCACCGGGCGAAAGCAGGCGGATGTGCAACGAGAGAACCTCATCCATGAACTCGCCCGGAAGAATGCCGAGCTTGACCGGTTCACCTATACCGTATCCCACGATTTAAAGAGTCCCCTCCTCTCCATCAGGGCATTTCTCTCCCTCCTTGAAGATGACCTGAAAAACGGGGATTCGTCCCGGGTAAAAACAGACATTTCGCGGATGTCTGAGTCTGCGGAAAAATTAGAGTCCCTGATCACCACCCTCCTTGCGCTGTCCCGTAGTGGAAAAAGTATTGATACGCCATTGCCGGTACCATTCCGCAGACTCGCGCTGGATGCAGCAGGGTTACTGGACGCCTCATTACAAAAACACGGGGTCACGTTAATAATTCCTGACACCCTGCCGGTCGTTTCGGGCGACCGGCAGAGGCTGCTTCAGGTGATGACCAACCTGCTGGACAATGCGATCAAGTTCATGGGTGAGCAACCGGAACCGCGAGTGGAAGTTGGCGTACGCAACGATGCCGGAATAACAGTCTTTTATGTGCAGGACAACGGAATGGGAATTAACCAGGAGAACCTGGAAAAAGTCTTCGGACTGTATGAGCGTTTCCATCCGGACATTCCCGGTACCGGCATCGGGCTTGCCACGGTGAAGCGGATCATTGAAGCCCATAAAGGAAAGATTTGGGTGGAGTCGGAAGGTGAGGGAAAGGGAACAACGGTCTGCTTCACGCTGCCGGGAATTATGGAAACGAATGCTACGTGAGGGGGGAACCAAAAACGATTCGTCTCTTATCGCCTTTTTTTACATGAAAACGCGTTCTTCTGCCATTGGATAGGTGATATGCTCCTCTTTGGGTTCTGCGGCTGCCTTATGGAAATGCGGTGTGAAACGATCCGCCCCCTCCTTTATCCCTCTTCTAAGAGACTGATAGCAGGAGGGTCCGGGTCCTGGGGCAAATAAGCCCATCCCGGGCGATTTTTCCCTTTATGATACGCCAGCCAAAATCGGAAAACCCCGCAAAACCGTCCGTTTCGGTGCGTGTAAAAAATACACTTAATTATCGCCCTGTTTGCCAAAATACGGGCGGAAAGCCCCTCACCTGAAGCCTGCCAAAGGCCCTTAAACCGAAGCTGATTTTGCCACTTAGTTTACCCCATCCGGACCCCGGAAACCCTGCCGGTATGCGACTATGAGGGGCGTTTTTCCGGGGGTCTGAAAAACAGAGTAATTTTAGTCGATTAAGGAAGGGAGAGCACTTGCTCTTTCTTAGTCAACCTGTTACTTTTTGCCCAATATCTCCTCGCGGAGCACAATGACCCGGTATCTCATCCGGTTTTCTTCATACAATGGGGAACTTTTGAGGAGAAACGCCAGGTTCAGCCCGTATTTGTTCCGGGCTATGAATTTGCCCGTCCGGACCGATTTCTGGTCCGTGACAAATCCGTCGACACTCAGGGAAAACTTGTTCTCCGGGGCTGCGAGTGAGCTGAAGTGTTTTCCAACGATGTCCGCCATAGTATAACCGAATCGTGTTTTAAACGACTCGTTTACATACGTGATTATGCCCGCCGAATCCGTGATAATGACCGGGTCATCCATGCTGTCCAGAGCAGCATCGAGTGTGGCGAGCCGGATCCGTTCTGCTACGAGCTGATCATTTAAGGACTTCAGGGCTATCTCATCATCTTTCCGGTGGGAGATATCGGTGCAGTATACCGCAATCGATTGGATAATTCCCTCGGAGTCTGCAATGGGAATCGCAGCGCTGTCATACCAGATATTCCCCACATGTTCCTCAACCCGGGTTGTTTTTCCGGCTCCTGCCTGCCGTACTGCTTCTGCGAGGGGCGCGGAGATGGATTGACGGGTAAGCAGTTCAAAAAAGGACTTGCCGATAAGGCTCCCTGCGGTGTCCTGTGCTCTCTTTTCCATCGCTTCGTTCAACGCCATGATCGTTGCATGTTTGTCCAGCAGGACGGAGGGATTGTCCGTAGCGTTGAGCAGCGTGCGTATGGTGTCGTCACGTTCCCTGAGTTGCCGTTCGATCTTGTGCTTGTAGAGTGCCATCTCAATAACGGAATAGAGTTCACGTTCATCGTAGGGTTTTAAGACATAACCATAGGGAACGGTTACCTTTGCCCGTTCAAGCAGCGCCGGGTCTGCATACGCCGTGAGATAGATGACCGGGATATTGCAGAGTACATGGATCCTGCCTGCGGCTTCAATCCCATCCATCTCTCCGGCAAGATGGATGTCCATAAGGACAAGATCCGGTTTCATCTCTTTGATTTTTTCCACCGCGATCTCACCGGATTTTGCTATCCCGGAAACGGTATATCCCAGGCCTTTTAAGGTCTCCATGATATCGTTTGCAACGATCGCTTCATCTTCTACAATAAATATCGTCCTTTTCTCCATCATGCACCGAGTCCTGAATCCGTTATCCGGGGTTCCCTCATTATATAGTTCCTATACCGCGGTCTGATAAAATATTTTGTTTGCTCGATTACGATTCCCTCACAATTCCGGGCGATCAGCTGCCGTAACTGGATCCGGCTCTGACATTCAATGAAAAACCCCGCAGCCGGTTATATTTTCGCAGGTTAAGGGTGTCGTTGCACAAGACGCGGATGGTTTCAGGGGAATCATCCGGGTTTTTGATAACGAAATCCATGTCATATCCCATTCAAGTAATGCGGGTCGGCAGACTGAGCACAGATTTTGAGCTCCCTGCTTTTGTACCCGAATGGCGTATTCCCGCCCGGATGATGACTGGCGGAGTTGTCATGATGCGAACAGGATTGAGATCTAATTAAATTTTCTGATAAACGTAACGATATTTATTCTTTCCTATGCTCTGCATCGAAGGTTGAACGGCGGCTACATGGGCAATGCCGGATATTATCCCGTTTTAATTAACATGATCTACTTGTGCAGAATATCATCGGCCAATGTATCTGGCATGTACAGGCTCTGAAGAAAATAGGCTCCAGCGGTTCGTGTTTCCCATTTCTTCATCATGATGATGAAATTGCATATGTAACGGGCATGTAGCTGTTCGGAGTGAGCCATAGTCGCTTCCATAATGTTCGTCTCCACGGGCTCGCGCCCGTTCCGCTCACATCACGTAGCGATATTTTTAAAGGAGCGTGTATACACAACCAAAGAATTGTGGGCCAAACCGGGTATCCCATGAGTTATTCTTTTCTCCGGGCGGATCGCTCCCGTATAGATTTGGAGAAATTACCCTCGCACCTTTCAAAACGAATTGTTGATAAAATTGAATCGTTATCTGAAGATCCGGACCGCACAGCAGAACGATGCGAAGGGTATCTGTATTACTTTCACCATGCAGGAACCCGACGCGTTATCCTTAAAATCGCTGATTCCAAATGGCGGATCTCCGTTGTGAAAACAGGCCCGAGAAAGAAAGTATATGATCGGTGATCTGTTCCCTAATTATTCTCGTATGAGGAACCTGTAATCAGTGTGTAGGCAACCCAAGGGAAAATACGCCTTATTCGGGCTCCGTTTACCATACCCTTAACCAGAAACCCCCGAAAATCCGTCCGTTTCGGTGCGTGTGAAAAATACACTTAATTATCGCCCTGTTTGCCAAAATACGGGCGGAAAGCCCCTCACCTGAAGCCCGCCAAAGGCCCTTACACCGAAGCTGTTTTTGCTACTTAGTTTACCCCATCCGGACCCCGGAAACCCTGCCGGAATGCGAATGTGAGGGTCGTTTTTTCCGGGATGCCGGATTTTTTGGAAAATAAGGCGGGACAAGAACGGGGTTCTTCGATCCAGGGATCTGAAAAATCGGGGATATCCAGGAATACGGGGAGCCGGTCGCGGTCAGGGAAGATTCCCCTTTCATTCGTTGATGCAGTGCACTGCATACAGGGGGACCGATTTAATGTTATTATCAAATCCAAAATTTTTTGTGGATATTCGAATGGCATACTCCGGATGGTAATGATCAATATATTGCGCAAGGCTTTTCGATCGCACATTTTCTGAAGATTTTACTTCAATGGGAACGATTCCGCCGGTTTTATTCTGAACGATGAAGTCTACTTCTGCCTTTCCCGGTGATTCCCAGTAATAGGGGGTGTATCCATTTGCAAGAAGGGCAAAACAGACGTAATTTTCTGTGAGAGCACCCTTGATACTATCCAGTTGTGAACTTTTTTGTAAAATCAGGTGTGCGGGTATGCCGAAATGAGCACAAAGGAGACCCGTATCGGTCATGTATATTTTAAAAAAGGATGATTCTCCATATACCGAAAGGGGAAGTCTGCCTTCTTTAGCTCTGGTGCAGATGATAACAACGCCCGATTCTTTGAGCCAGTTGAGGGATGATTCATACAGGTTTGCACGGGCACCGGATTTGATTAATCGGTATTGAAATTTATGATTGGGTTTTGCCAGTTGGGCAGGGATGCTGCGGAACACTGCCATAATCCTTGTCGTTTCTGCAGGGGCTGCGTATTTTGCCATATCGGCGATATAAGCATCACTGATATTTTTCTGAACGGAATGGAGAAGATCAAAGTCCTGCCGGTCTTTGTATTCCATGACCGCACCGGGCATTCCTCCCACCACAAGGTACAGCAGGTAGAGATCAAGAGCGGTTTCGTGCAGTGCCATCTGAGTGTCAGAGCGGTATGAATCCCTGATCAGTTCAGAGAGTTCCCGTTTCCCCACTGCCCATAAGAACTCTTCAAAATCGAGCGGGTACAGGGTGATCATCTCAACCTTTCCGACAGGGAACGAATAGTGTTCCCGGTTAAGAGCAACCCCGAGCAGGCTGCCGGCAGCGATAATGTGATAATCGGTACGATCTTCGCAGAAGTACTTTAAGGATGTCAGGGCCTGTTCACATACCTGTATCTCATCAAAAAACAGCAAGGTTTCGTTCGTCAGTATTGTCTGACCGGATAATGCGGTGAGTTCTTTTATGATCCGGGAAGGATTCAGATCCCGCCTGAAGATGTTCGCAGCCTCTGCATTTGCTTCAAAATTTATGTAGACAACATTTTTGTAATGTTTCTTTCCAAATTCAAGGATTGAATAGGTCTTTCCCACCTGCCGGGCTCCATACAGGAGAAGTGGTTTATGATGGGGAGTATTTTTCCATTGTTTCAACCGGGCAGAAATTTTTCGGTCCATAAACAGGATATATTCTACACTTTTTGGATTATAATTGTGTTGGTTCAGTACACTTTTCAGACCATAGATCGTGGCCGGTGAAGATTTTTGTTCTCCGCCATTGATGCCAGTCCTTACTTCATATCAGCGGTTCGCCACGTCCCCTTCGGTACCATGATCTCGAACCGTGCCCCTTTGCCCGGTTCCCCGCGCTCCGTGATCGTAATACCGGTGATCGACAGGATCTCGCGGGAGAGGAAGAGGCCGAGACCGGTATTGTGCCCGAACCCGCGCCCGAACAACCTTTTCTTATCCTCTGCCGGTATTCCGTCACCGTCATCCTCAACAGAGATCATCATATCCTTTCCTGACTCCTGATGACAGAACCGGATCGTGGTCATATTCTGGCCGCCGTACCGGAGAGCATTGTCAATGAGGTTGTAGAACACTTTTTCAAAAAGCGGGTCTGCATATATTTCAAGACCGGCAATCTCATCCACGACCCGGACATTGCGCATCGGGAGAACGGTAACTGCCAGTTTAAGACAGAGGGAGAGGTTCTGCCAGACGGGAGCTTTAACGCCGAGATCCTGGTATTCTTTGGTAAAGAGAATCTGCCGTTCGATGGCGTTTGCAGCCCGCTCTTCCTTAACAATATATTCCGAAGTTTTTGCAGCATCGCCAAGGGTCTCTTTTGACAGCTCCAGATAAGCGGTCAGCGAGAGAAGCTGGTTGCGGATATCATGACGGGTGATGCTTGAGAGAAGATTTAATTTCTTGTTCACTTCGCGGATGGCAGTCTCCATCTGTTTCCGTTCGGAAATGTCCCGGATGATACCGACGAGGTATTCTTCGCCGTCGCTGTTTATGTACAGGGATTTCTTGGTGACAATGGTATGCCGGTTCCCATGGGCATCGGTCAGGCTTTCTTCATTCTCGTTTATCTCCCGTGTGCTGAACACTTCCTCATCTTTTTTGCGGAAAACATCTGCTTCCTCTTTGGGAAAGAAATCATAATCGGTTTTTCCTAAAAGTTCTTCCCGGGTATAGCCGATGAATTGGCAGAAACCATCGTTCAGGGTCACAAACCGGTGCCTGCGATCCTTGACAAAGACCGGATCGGAGATGGTGTTGATGATGGCATCGAGATAGTTCTTCGATTCCTTCCATGCCCGGGCAATTGTTTTCTGGTGCGTGACATCACGGAGCGATTCAATTGCGCCAACGATCTCCCCGTTCTGGTTGAAAAGGGGAGTTGCCGTAATCCAGAACTGAAGCCGGGTTCCATTAGGCCGCTGTGTCTCGATCTCAGCAAGGATGGTGTGCCCGTTCCGGTGAGAATTAGGATACTGCGTCCCGATCGCGTCCTGATCATCGTGCAGCACCAGATCTATGAGAACCGGACGGGGTTTTCCATAGAACCAGACTGCATAAGCATAATCCCCTTTACCGAGAATGGAAGAAGGTGGTATCCCCGTTAATTTTTCCATTGCCCGGTTCCACGCCACGATCTTTCCGTTCGTATCGATGACCATGGTGGGATCGGGAAGGAAATCGATGATATCAGTAAGGCGCCGGTTGGCATCCCGCAGTTCATATTCCACACGTTTGCGGACAGTGATGTCCCGGTTGCTGGCCCGCCGCCCGGTGAATTCTCCCCGTGCATTATAAATCGGCTGGCAGACATGACCGATCCAGCGTATATCCCCGTTCCGGTGAATAATACGGAAATCAACGGCACCGGGCTGCTGCCGGGTAAATCCCTGCGTCATGTGGTGATCGAGAGCATGGCTGTCATCAGGATGGATGATCTTTTTGATCAAACCTTTATCTTCTGCAAATTCCCGGGAGGTATACCCGGTGATTCGCTCGCAGGAAGGCGTGGTATACAGGATGGTCTCGTCGGGCGCTATCCAGTACTCCCAGTCAAAGGTATAATCCGCAAGCAGACGGTATTTTTCCTCGCTCTCAATGAGAGCCTTCTCGGCTTTCCTGCGTTCTGTAATGTCCCTGCCGATCACCTGGATTCCGGTGACTGTCCCCTCTTTTATGACCGGTGCTCCGGAAAACTCCATGATAGCATATTCCCCATTCTTTTTCCGGAACCGGATGGTAATCTCGTTGATTTTTTTTCCCTGTCCGATATCCGGAATCGAGGCTAGCACCATGCCGGAATCGTCCGTGTGGATAAACTCCCCGGGCATTTTCCCCATGATCTCAAAAGAGCTCCACCCAAGAATTCTCTCCACAGACGGGGAGACGTACATTGCTTTTCCCGTTATGTCCGTGAGGATAATGACATCGGAACTTCGCTCCGCAACGCCCCGGAACTGTTGCTCGCTCTCCTGGACCCGCAATGTGAGGAATGAGACTACGGCAGCGATTACGATGAACAAAACGATCCTTCCTCCTGCGGATATGAGTTCCCCGGGAAAGACCGGATGAATAATGAATATCATGCAGCAGTAGATCGCCGAGAGTGCGCACGCGAAGAGTATCCCCCGGCGGGGAAAGAAGTATGCTGTGAGAATAATCGGGATGTAGAAGAGGTGCGGGAGCACATTTGTGATGCCGAGGGTGAGCCCATATGCGTTCAGGAACAGGACTACGGCAGAGATGGCAGCGATTAGGAAAGAGAGGAGGCCCGGTTTTTTCTGCAAGTGGAGGATAATGGGATGGTCCATTGGATAATTTCCTTTAGTTGTGACTCTATTCATTTGTTATTGATGATGTAAATTATAATACTTGATCCGTCATGGATTACGCAGGATATGATCAACCTGCCGGGGTCATCAATGGCTCCATCCGCTCAGGTATTCATCAGGATTCTGCCATCCGTATTTCTTTCCCATGACTCGTTTCTCTCAGGTCCTGGCCGGATTGGTTCGACATCCTCCCCTGCGATGAGATGCATGATATTGATGGCCGCCATGTTTACCCGCGTGCACCGGGTATCCACCCGGTCCAGATCCGGACCAGTTGCCGGAAGTGGGCGCAGATGGGGCGGATGCGGATGCAGTGATTGATGCATTCGGGAAGAATGTGCAGGTCTGTAAAGTGTTCTGGACCTTGTTCGTGGTTATGGCGGGGATAGTGCCGGCCCGGGTTGTGGGCCCGGGGACGGTTCAGAATGCAGGGGGAGATTATTACGGGGAGGGAGATACGAGACCGGTTTTTTAGTCCCGGTTCATTATCCGGGTTGTTTTTACTACGGGTCAGCAAAACGGTACGCCCCGTTCGGTACCGTAATCTCGAACCGTGCTCCCGTGCCCGGGGTTCCGGTCTCGGTTATCGTGATATCGGTTATTGCAAGAATTTCCCTTGAGAGGTAGAGACCAAGACCCGTATTTTTTCCAAAACCCCGGGTAAACAACTGTGGTTTGTCTTCTGCGGAAATACCCGTTCCGTCATCATCAACAGTAATTACCAGCATTCCGTTAACTTCTCTGTTCGTTACCCGGATAGCAGTCAGCTGCTCACCCCCGTATTTGAAGGAATTGTCGATAAGATTGTAAAACACCTTCTCGAGCAGGGGATCGGCAAAAATCTCCAGGTCTTGATCACCTGCGTCTACAGCGATGTTTTGCATCGGCAGCAGCGGAATAATCCTTGTGATTATCGTGTGGATATTCTGCCAGATGGGAGTATTCACACCCAGATCCTCATAATCCCTGGTAAAACTGATCTGGTGGGCAATGGCGCCTGCGATCTTTGCCTCCTTTGCAAAAAATTTTCTGAGCTCATCTGGTTCATTGATAGCATCTTCGCTGAGTTGGATATAGGTATTCAATGCCATGAGCTGGTTCCGGATATCGTGCCGGGTGATACTGGAGAGCAGATTGAGTTTTTTGTTGGTTGAGCGAATTGCAGCCTCCATCTTCTTTCGCTCGGTGATATCCCTTATGATCCCGACAATAAACTCCTCACCGGCAGTATTGACATACCAGGTCTTTTTGGTGCTGATTGTATGGGTATTTCCCTGCGAGTCTGTAATATGCTCCTCATTTTCATTTTCCCGATGGGAACGGAAGACCTCCTCGTCTTTCTCCCAGAATATATCAGCTTCTTCTTTTTTGAAAAAATCATAATCCGATTTTCCCAGCAGTTCTTCGCGTTTATGCCCGGAAAACTGGCAGAAACTGTCGTTCAGTTTGACAAAGCGGTGCTCGCGATCCTTGATAAAGAGGGGGTCTGCGAGAGTATTGATGACCGTGTCAAGGTATTCATTCGATTCCCGCAATGCACGTGCAATCTTTTTCTGGTGCGTGACATCCCGGATGGACTCGATCGCACCGGTGACTTCTCCATCCGGGTCAACCAGCGGCGTTGCACTTATCCAGAGTGAGAGGGGGGTGCCATCCACGCGGGTAATGTCTGTCTCGGTCTTGACGATATTTCCTTCGAAGTGGGCATGGGGATAGGCGGTTTTGATCCCTTCAGCATCCTGTCGCAGGACATAATCAATGAGGAGGGGGCAGGTCTGACCGGAAATCCATGCCATGTACGCATCTCTCCCTTTGCCGAGCATTTGCGCTGCCGGTATCCCGCTCATCAGTTCCATAGCATGGTTCCATGCAATAACATTGCCTGCCTTGTCAATAACCATCGTTGGATCAGGAAGGAATCCGATGATATCTGCCAGACGCTGGCTGGTTTCTCGATGGGCTTCTTCTACCCGTTTCCTTTCTGTGACATCTCTCCCGATAACCTGAATTCCCGCGACTGCTCCATCCTTCATGACAGGAGTTCCGGAAAATTCCATGACCGCATATTCCCCGTTTTTTCTCCGGAAACGGACCATGATCTGTTCGATGACAACTCCCCTCTCAAGATGCGGGATGGACTCCAGTAATTTATTGAGATCATCGGGATGAATAAAATCGGCAGGCAGCTTTCCGATGATTTCGGCTGGATCGTAACCCAGAATTCTTTTAACTGACGGAGAAACATAGGTTGCCCGCGCCTCCATATCGGTGAGTAAGATAATGTCGGAACTTCGTTCCGTCACACCCCGGAAACTGGTCTCGCTCTCCCTCAGTCGGGTCGTCAGGAACGAGACCACCGCTGCAATCAGGATAAACATGATGATCCGTCCCCCGGCAGACAACAGTACCCCGGGGAGGGTGGGGTCGAAGGAGAATATCATACCACAATAGATTGCTGAAACAGCGACTGAAAACTGGATACCGCGACGAGGAAAGAAGTATGCTGTGAGGATAATCGGGATGTAGAAGAGGTGCGGGAGTACGTTCGTTATTCCGATCGTGAGCCCGGAGCCGTTCAGGATCAGGATTATCGCGGTAATGGCTGCGATGAGTGCAACAAGTAAGTTCGGCTTTTTTTGCAGGCGATAAAAGAAAGAACGATCCATGAGCGTATACACCCCGTTACGGGACCAACGTGTTTATTCTTGAAAGACAGGGAAATAATACTATTGTTGTCAGGATCCTGTTCATCACGATTGTTATCCATAACTCTCCTCATATTATTTTCAAACCCGTGTAATGCTGCGCATGACCAGGCGCCGCCAATGGGTCGATGGAACACCGGTCTTCTTTGTACAGGACAATGGTATGGGTGTTGAATCCCGTATCTCGAATGGATCTTCAACCGGTTCGAGAAACTGAACAGTTCTACCGTGGGAATAGTCATCGGCCTTACAATCCGCCAAACGCATTATCGAAGCCCACAAAGGAATGATCCGGGCTGAACCGGAGGGGGCGGGGAAAGGAACCACGTTCCGGTTTACGCTCCCCATTGTGGAAACAAACACCGATAAGGATAATACCCGTTAAATAAAAGAGAGATTCCTATGGCTGAACTTACCGGCGAACCTTTACACATCCTGCTGGTCGAAGACAACGAAGCCCATGCCGAGCTGGTGATACGGGGCATGCGGGACCAGCAGGTGGCAAACAAGATCCATCACGTATCGGATGGCGAACAGGCCCTTGACTATCTTTTCGGGAGAGGGGCGTATTCGGATCCGGTAGAAAATCCCCGGCCCAATTTTGTCCTGCTCGATCTTCGCCTTCCCCGGGTTGACGGCCTCGAAGTGCTCCGGACGATAAAAACCACTCCTGACCTTCTCCGGATACCGGTGGTCATCCTCACCAGTTCCGATGCCGAGAGCGATATTGCCAAATCCTATGATTACCATGCCAACAGCTACGTGGTAAAACCCCTCGACTTCAGGACCTTTACAAAACTCATGAAGGATCTCGGGTTCTACTGGCTGGGTTGGAATGCAAAACCGATAAAGGACTGATTACGGGGGCATGCAGTCACGTTTCCTCCAGTGAAGTCCGAAGCGGGAACAAAAGTATCCCATATTCTTCTTCTTGAGGATGATACCGCCCACCAGGAGCTGTGCCTCCGGGCATTCAGGGACGATCCGGAACGGTTCCGGGTCTCGATTGCAGGAAATATCCTTAAAGCCCGGCAGATCATTGAGCGCGATCCCCCCGATCTGATCCTTGCCGACTGGCTTTTACCCGAAGGAAAAGGTCTTGAGATCCTGCCCTACAAGGATGGCAAAGTGACAATTCCCCTGATTATCATGACCAGTTTCGGGGACGAACACCTTGCCGTAGAGGTCATGAAGTCAGGGGCGATCGATTATGTGGTCAAATCTGCAACGGCGTTTCGGGATCTGCCCCATATCGTGAGGCGTGCTCTTAGGGACTGGGAAAATATCCACGAGAGGAACCGGGCGGAAGAGGCGGAACGGGACTCGCAGAAACGCTTAGCGGATATCCTCGGGTTCCTTCCCGATGCGGTGCTCGCGATTGATAATGATGGCCGGGTAATTGCGTGGAATGACGCATTAGCAAAGATGACCGGTGTTGCGGCTGTTGAGATGCTGGGGAAAGGCGACCATGAATACAGTCTCCCTTTTTATGGAGAACGGCGACCGACTCTCATTGACCTTGTCCGGAGGGACGATACGGAAATTGAGAGGAATTACGACTATATCCAGCGCGATAAGGGAAAGATAACCGCAGAGACGTTTATCCCTGCCCTCTATGGCGGGAAAGGGGCTTACCTGTGGGGTACGGCATCTCTCTTATCCGATGCCGCCGGAAAGCCTATCGGTGCGATAGAAGTGATCCGGGATATCACCGATCGCAAACGAGCGGAAGAGACCCTGCAGAAACGGGAAGCCACGCTTGAAACGCTCCTGAATGCCCCTCACGATACCATTGCCCTCCTTGACCGGCAGGGAATTATTATCGATATCAATACTGAAGGTGCCCGGCGGCTCGGAAAGACGGCCGGGGAGGCGGCCGGGCGGTGTGCCTATGATCTTCTGCCTCCCGATGTGGCGGAAGAGCGAAAAGTGCATATCGACCGGGTCTTTGATACCGGTATCCCCGCCATTTTTGATGATGAGCGGTCAGGCATGTATCTTCACAACGAGATATTCCCTGTCTTCAACCCGGAACATACGAAGGTGGATTATATCGCGATATTTGCCCGGGACATCACCGGGCAGAAACGGGCGGAACAGGCATTGCAGGAGAGCGAGGGGAAATACCGGTTCCTGATAGATAATGTCCGGGATATCATATGGCAGACCACACCGGACCTCACCTTCACCTACGTAAGCCCGGTGGCAGAAAACCTGACCGGCTACTCTTCCCAGGACCTGACCGGGACCTCGCTCCTTGGCATCCTGACAGAATCATCGGCCCGTGCTATCCGGGAACGACTCAGGAAGCGGATGGAGGAATATTCCCGTGGGAACCGGGATCTTGCAACGGTTTTTGAGATTGAAATACTGCATAAAAACGGGAGCACCCGCTGGTTTGAAGTCAGCTCGAACGCGGTAATCGGCCCGGGCGGATCCCTCGAAGGCTTCCAGGGGATCAGCCGGGATATTACAGAGCGGAAGCAAGCCGAGAAGGCTCTCATCGAGAGCGAAGTGCGGTTCCGGGACCTTTTCAACAACATGGGAGCCGGTGTTGTAATCTACGAAATGACACCGGATGGGGAGGACTTCATCATCCGGGATATCAATCGTGCCGGAGAGACGATAGAGCAGGTCAGGAAAGATGAGATTATCGGAAAGAGTGTTCTCGAAGTATTTCCCGGCGTAAAAGAGTTTGGACTATTTGCCGTATTCCAGCGGGTGGCAAAGAGCGGGATCGCAGAATCGCACCCGGTCTCGTTATATCACGACAACCGCATATCCGGCTGGCGTGAGAATTATGTCTATAAACTTCCATCCGGGGAGATTGTCGCGATCTACGAGGATGTGACCGAGCGCAAGCAGATAGAAGAGGAGTTGCAAGCCAAGGAGTACCAACTTTCAACAATCTATCGAAATATTTCTGAAGTCCTGTTTTTCTTATCTGTCGAAGAACATAATCGCTATCGTTTCCTTTCTGTCAATCAGCCATTCCTGGATATTACTGGATTAACACAAGAGCAGGTTCTCGGCAAATACGTTCACGAAGTCATTCCGGAACCGTCTTTGACATTGGTACTTGAGAAGTATAAACAGGCAATTCAGGACAATACAACCGTGACCTGGGAAGAGATTACAGAATATCCCGTGGGAAAAAAATATGGTGAAGTCAGGGTCACCCCGTTGATTGATGCAACGGGTCGTTGTACAAACCTTGTTGGAAGCGTGTACGATATCACCGAACGCAAGCGGGCAGAAGACATGCTCCGGGAGAGCGAGGAAAAATTCCGTTTCATGGTAGATGCATCACCGGATATGATATGGGAGATTGACAAGCAGGGAAATTTCACCTATATAAGTTCCCAGTGCGTTATCCAGCTTGGTTATGCACAGGAAGATCTTATCGGGAAATCATTTCTTACCCTTATCCAGCCGGAATCTGCCCCTGCCATTAAAAACAGGTTCCTTGCACATGTTCAGGAAAAGAGTTCCTTCAATACCCTTGAAGTTCCGGCAAACCGCCGTGATGGAAGTCCCTGTATCATCGAGATCCGTTCCGTTCCGATAACCGGAAATGAGGGGCAGTTGCTGGGATTCCGGGGGATTGCCAGGGATATCACTGAACAGAAAAAAACAGAACTGGCACTACGGGTGAGTGAAGAGAAAGCCCGGACCCTGATGAACGTACCCACTATAGGTGCCTTCATCATCGACAGCAAGGGGATACTGCTTGATGCCAATGAAACGGTCCTGAAGGGGTATGGCATAACAGCTGAAAAAATCCTTGGTACATCCGTCTGGAACCTGTTTTCCCCCCCGATGGCCAAACGCCGGAAATCCTGGGTGGAAGAAGCCATACGGAAAAAAGAGATGGTGCGGTACGAGGATGAAAATGAGGGACGATATCATAACGTGATTATCACCCCCCTGATCGACTCTCTGGGGGAAGTTCCCCGGCTGGCCATTATTGCATTCGACATCACCGCGTTGAAAAAGGCGCAGGAATCGCTGGTGGAGAGCGAGGAGCGGCTCAGGACCATAATCGAGCAATCTCCATCAAGCATCCAGATATTGTCGCCGGATGGCAGGACCATACAGGTCAACCGTGCCTTCGAGAAACTCTGGGGATTGACCCTTGAGGATTTGAAGGATTACAATATACTCATGGATGAGGAGCTTACCCGCATCGGAATAATGTCTTATATCAAAAGAGGTTTTTCCGGAGAGGCAGTTGCGATCCCCCTCGTCCAATATGATACCAGTCCGATCAAAGGAATCGGGCAAAAACGGTGGGTACTTGGTCATATCTATCCGATCCGGGATGCAGCCGGGGATATCCGTAATATCATTGTTACGCATGAAAATGTCACGGATCGTGAAAAGGCAGATAATCTCAGGAGAGCCTACGAAGCCCGGCTGGATTCCGCCATGGAAATCGGACGCCTCGCGTGGTGGGAGATGGACCTGCCGGATGGTGCAGTACGGTTCGATGACCGCAAAGCAATAATGCTGGGATATTCTCCCTCACAATTCCATCAGTACCAGGATTTTACCGCACTCCTGCATCCTGAAGATTATGAGCCCTCAATGAAGGCGATGAAAGACCATCTTGAGGGTAAAGTGGCGCGATATAATGCAGATTATCGCATCCTTGCATCAGACGGGACTTACCGGTGGTTACGGGATGTCGGGGGAATCACCAGGCGCCATCCCGATGGATCACCGGCAACAATTACCGGGATCGTCATCGACATTACGGCCAGCAAACAGGCTGAAGAGGCTGTTCGCACAACCGAGACGCGGTTCCAGGCCCTTATCCAGAACTCATCGGATATCATCCGCATCCTCGATCAGCATGGCCTGATAGTCTATGAATCCTCTTCTGCTGAAACTATACTGGGATACCCGCCCGGGTACATGATGGGAAAAGATCCTTTTGAGTATATCCACCCCGAGGATATCGAGCGGGTCAGAATGGATCTCAGGAGTGTGTATGAAAAGAAGAATGACGGGATCCCTACCGAGTTCAGGGTCCGTAAAGCTGACGGGGAGTATATCTGGGTCGATTCAATAGGGGTCAATCTCCTGGACATCGCCGGCGTGAACGGGATTGTAATCACAACACGCCCGATCCAACAGCGCAAACAAGCCGAAGAGCGGATGCTTGCGGCCCAACGGCTCTACGCGGTCCAGTCCCGGATCAACCAGGCCATTGTACGGGTAAAAGACCTCGAGACCTTTGCTGCCGAGATTTGCCGGATATCGGTTGAGTCCGGTCGCTTCCGGATGTCATGGATAGGCCTGATTGACTCCGAATCGGGCTCCATCCGTCCCATAGCCTATGCGGGGCATGAGGAGGGGTATCTCCAATCGATCAGGATTCGCATCAATGGTGACGACGAAAGCCTGGGTCCGACCGGCACTGCCCTGCTGGAAAAGCGGTACGATGTCTGCAATGATATCGACACCGACCCCCGTATGCAACCGTGGCGGGAAGAGGCGCTGAAACGCGGTTACCATTCATCTGCAGCATTCCCCTTCAGTCACCACGGCAAAGTGGTGGGGGCGTACATGATCTATGCATCCGGGAAGAATTTTTTCAATGAGACAGAGATCGCCCTTCTCGAAGAGATCGCGGTGAGTATCTCGTTTGCCCTTGATATGCTCGATGAACAGGCCGGACGCACGAAGGCGGAGAAAGCCCTGCGGGAGAACGAGGCGCGACTAGCCACGGCGATGGAGATTGCCGGTCTTGTCAACTGGGAGTATGATGTCGCATCCGGCATGTTCACGTTCGATGACCGGTTCTACGCTCTCTATGAAACAACAGCCGAACGCGAGGGGGGAAACCTGATGCCGGCTGAGACTTATATGCAGGAATTTGTTTATCCCGACGATCGCCCGGCTGTACTCGCATCGATTCAGAAAATTCTTGCAACAACGGATCCGGATTATGCCGGCCAGATTGAACACCGCATCACCCCCCGCGACGGGAGTGTCCATACCATTATTGCAAGGTTCGCCCCGATCATGAGCCCTGACGGAAAAGTTATCCGTACTATCGGTGCAAACCAGGACATCACCGACCTCAAGCTCATGGAATCTGAGATCCGTTCCTTAAACACCGTGCTTGAACAGCGGATCAAAGACCGTACAGAAGCTCTCTCAAAAGCAAATGAAGCGCTGGAAGAAGAGAACGCCCAGCGCCTGGAAACGGAGAGAAAACTCCAGACATCCTACGATGAGAAAGTGCTGCTCTTAAAAGAGATCCACCACCGGGTCAAAAATAACCTCCAGATCATTGCAAGTCTCTTAAACCTCCAGTCCCGGTACATCAAGGATGAATCGACCCTTGCTGCCATCCGGGAGAGCCAGAACCGGGTCAAAGCAATGGCGCTGGTCCATGAAAAACTGTACCGGTCTGAAGACATCGCCAAAATCAGTCTCCAGGATTACATCAGGTTCCTCGGCACCGGTCTCTTCCAGTTCTACGATGCCAAGAGCAGGGGAATCCGGTTCACGCTGGAGGTTCACGATGTCAATGTCGATATCGATTCCGCCATCCCCATCGGCCTCATCCTCAACGAACTGATCTCAAACTCGCTCAAATATGCATTCCCTGATGGCAGAAAGGGCGAAGTTGCCATCAGCGTGAAAAAGGAAGAACATACCATAACCATCCTGTTCCGGGACAACGGTATCGGGATTCCGGCAGAAATGGACTGGAGGGACACCCCTTCACTGGGCCTCCGGCTGGTCAATACGCTGGTCGACCAGATGAACGGAACCGTGGAACTCGACCGGACTTCAGGTACCCTGTTTACGATGGTATTGCATGAAAAGGAACCGCGGAGCCCGTCATGAAATCCCCGGATGTATCCCGGTTCCGGATCGCTGAACCCTGGTGGAGGGGAATTATCCTCGCGCTGTCTGTCGCAGTCATTATCATAACCATCTGGTGCCTGGCTAACGGGATCACCATCATCTTCATGCATCTCTATTATTTCCCGATCGTTTTACTTGCCTATCGCTACCGCTGGAAAGGGTTCGTTCCTGCCACGCTCCTTGCCCTTGCCTACCTCTCCATGGTAATCGCTTTTGATGCAAACCAGCCAGAGGTCATCCTTGGGGCGGTGTACCGGTTCTTTGTCTTTGTGGGTATTGCAGCAGTCATCGCATATCTCTCAGAGCAGCTGTACAAAGCTCAGCACAGACAGCAACAATCCGCAGAGATCAGGGAGCAATATCTCTCCCTTGCACCGGCAATTATCCTTGTGCTCGACCGGAACGGGGCGATAACGTTTCTCAACAGGAAAGGCGGTCAGATCCTTGAATGCCAGCCTGAAGAGGTGAATGGAAAGATCTGGGCCGACCTGTTCCTGCCGGAAAAAGACCGGGGGCGGGTGAAAAGGGTATTTTCACAGCTGATTGCCGGACAGGTTGAACAAAACCGGGTTTTCGAAAACCCGGTACTGACCCGGGGCGGCACGGAAAAGATCATCCGCTGGTATAATACCGTTCTTCACGATGAGAGCGGGGCTATCAAGGGAACACTTGGATTTGGTGAGGATATCACCCAGGAAAAATGGGCGCAGGACACGCTCCGGGAGATGCAGCAGTTCCAGGAGAGCGTGATAACAAACGCCAATGTCTGGATCTCGGTGCTCGAACCTGACGGCACCCTCCTTATCTGGAATGATGCTGCCGAGGCTATCAGCGGTTATAAAAAAACGGATGTCGTGGGAAAAAAAACAGTCTGGAAACAACTCTACCCGGAGAACGAATACCGGAAAAAAGTTACCCGGGAAATCCAGTCAATTATCGGGCGGGACACAATCCTTGAAAATTTTGAGACCGAGATCCGCTGCGCAGACGGGACAAAAAAGACGATTGTCTGGAATACCCGGGGTATGCGGAACACACAGGGAGTGGTTTCCAGTTTTATTGCCATTGGACGCGATGTCTCGGCACAGAAATCCGCCGAGTTCCGCGCCGGGGAGAGTTCGCGTTTCCTTGCTGCCATGATCGACACGCTTCCCATGCCCATCTTCTTCAAGGATAAAAACGGGAAATACCTTGGGTGCAACCCGCCGTTTGAGGAGTATATCGGGATAAAACGGGGGGATCTCATGGGTAAGACCGTGTATGACATATCACCCCGGGATCTTGCTGACAGGTATGCTGCTGCTGACCAGCAGATGTTTGATAATCCCGTTCCCCAACAGTATGAGACCCAGGTACCGTACGCGAACGGTTCCCGCCACGATGTTATCTTTTACAAAGCCCCGTTTTTTAATAATGACGGAACTCTTGGGGGCCTGATCGGGGCTTTCCTCGATATCACCGAACGCAAGCGGGCGGAAACAGCCGTGCGGGAGAGCGAGGAGAAATACCGTGCTTTCTTTACCACGTCGCGGGACTGTATTTTTATCACAACAATAGAGGGCAGGTGGGTGGATTTTAACGACGCAGCGGTTGACCTGTTCGGTTATGACAGCAGGGAAGACCTGCACAGGATCCAGATTCCTCAGATATATGCAAATCCCGAAGATCGGGATGCACACATCAGGTATATTCGTGAAAACGGGTATTCGTTCGAATATCCTGTTGATTTAAAGAAAAAAGATGGAACAATAATTAACACGCTTATTACTACGGTTGCCCGAAAGGATTCGACCGGAAAAACCATAGGTTTCCAGGGATCGATACGGAATATCACCGAGAAGAAAGCAATCCAGGATCGCATCAATGAACTGCTCCGCCAGCAGGAAGAGCAGGTAAGGATCATCAACACCAGCCCGGCTGTCGCCTTCCTCTGGAAAGCCGAAGAGAACTGGCCGGTCGAGATGGTGAGCGATAACATCTCCCTGTTCGGGTACACCCGCGACGATTTTCTCCTGGGTCAGATCCAGTACAGCGCCATTATCCATCCCGATGATCTCGTGCGAGTGAGCACGGAAGTGGAATACAACAGCAGCCACTATATCGATGACTATACGCAGGAATACCGGATCTTCGGGAAAAACCACGAGATATTCTGGGTAGCGGATTTCACGCATATCCGACGTACTGCAGACGGAAGCATCACCCACTATGAGGGAGTAATTCTCGATATCACTGAACGCAAACGGGCGGAAAAGGCGCTGCGCATGAGCGAAGCCCGCTTGCACACGCTGGTAGAGACGATCCCCGACCTGATCTGGCTGAAGGACAAAGATGGGATCTATCTCTCCTGCAACACCATGTTCGAGCGCTTTTTCGGTGCAAAGGAAACAGACCTTGTGGGAAAAACCGATTACGACTTTGTAGATCGCGAACTGGCAGACTCCTTCCGCGAGAATGATCGCAAGGCAATAGCAGCGGAAAAGCCCACAAGCAACGAAGAATGGATCACCTTTTCAGATGATGGCCACCGGGCCCTGCTGGATACCATCAAGACACCGATGTACGATAGCCAGGGAATGCTCATCGGCGTGCTGGGTATCGGGCGCGATATCACTGCGCGCAAACAGGCTGAAGAAGAACGGGAGAAGATCCGGTCGTGGCATGACGGGGTAAGCAGGATCCTTACCTCCATTCTGGCACCTACTCCGCTGGATGAAAAATTAAAAATTGTAACCGACGGCGTTATTAAAGTATTCGGAGCAGATTTCTGCCGCATCTGGATGATCGATAAGGGAGACCTGTGTAGTGCCGGTTGCATGCATGCCTACGTTGAGGAAGGGCCGCATGTATGCCGGTTCCGCGAGAAGTGCCTGCACCTGAGAGCAAGCAGTGGCAGGTATACCCATATTGACGGAAAAGCACATCGCCGTGTACCGTTCGGGGCCTACAAGATCGGGCTTATTGCATCCGGCGGGGAAAGTAAATTCCTCACGAATGATGCCCAGCATGATCCCCGGGTCCATGATCATGTCTGGGCAGAAAGACTCGGCCTCGTAGGATTTTCCGGCTATCAGCTGAAACCTCCCTCCGGTGAGGTACTGGGTGTTTTTGCTCTCTTTACGAAATTTCCGATATCTTCGGATATGGATGCCATCCTCGAAGTGCTGAGCCGTGCAATCTCTCTCGCAATCCAGAAAGATATTGCAGACAGGGCACTTCTTGAGAGTGAAAGACAGAACCGGGAGTCCCGGCAGCTCTTCATGGATATCATCAGTTTCCTGCCGGATCCCACGTTTGTCATCGACAGGGACGGGAAAGTTCTCGCATGGAACCGGGCCCTTGAACAGCTCAGTAGCGTTTCTGCCGGAGATATTATCGGTAAAGGGGACTTTGAGTACAGCATCTGGTTGTCCGGAAAACGTCGCCCGATCCTAATCGATCTCGTTCTCGATCCGGACAGGGATGCGGCACGGTTGAATTATACCCAAATCAACTGGGAGGGAAAGACCGTAACAGCGCAGACGGAGATCAACCGTGATGGCAGCGGGCACATAATTCCGCTCTCGCTTGTTGCATCCCCCCTGCTTGATGCCGAGGGCAGGATCACCGGAGCCATCGAGTCCATGCGGGACATCTCCCGTCTCAAGGAAACTGAAGCAGAACTTGAACGGATGAACCAGAACCTCGAAGAGATCGTCAGGGAACGTACCCGGACACTTGAAGACGAAGTTGTCCAGCGTAAGCGTGCTGAGAAGGACGTGCTGGCGGCGCTCGATTACACCCAGTCGGTTATCGAGGCAAATCCTGACCTTATAGTAGTCCTCGATGAGAAGGGTATTATCCTGGATATTAATGCAGCGGGAGAATTATTGTCCGGCATACCCAAAGAGAACCTGATCGGAACCTCATATTTCGGTTACCTTGTCGAAGACGGTACTCTCGCCAGTTCCTTTTTCAGTCTTTTAAAGGATGGCAGGATCGAGAATATTGTCCACCTGAAGAGGACAGATGGCAGCGCAACGCCGTTGTCCATTCATGCCATGGTGATCAGGGGGCGTGAAGGCAGAAAAGACCGGATCATCGTTGCCGCCCACGACATCACCCGCCAGAAGCAGGATGAGGAAGCCATACGGGCATCTCTGGATGAGAAAGTCCTGCTCCTCAGGGAAGTCCATCACCGGGTGAAAAACAATCTCCAGATCATCATCAGTTTAACCAACCTCCAGATGCGCCAGACCGATGATCCCGAAGTGAAAAAGATCATGTCCGAGACGCAGAACCGCGTGCGGGCAATGTCGCTGGTTCATGAAAAACTCTACCGTTCCGAGAGCCTGTCACGGATCGACTTTGCGGATTATACCCGATTCCTTGCAACCCAGCTCTTCTCCTATTTCGGTACGGATACGCGAAGGGTACACCTGGATTTTTCCATGGGTGAGATCATGGTGGACATAAACACTGCGGTTCCCCTTGGCCTCCTGATGAACGAGCTCATCTCCAATGCCCTCAAGCATGCCTTTCCGCAGGGAAGGGAAGGGGCGATCAGTATCCGTGGCGAAGATACTGGCGATCTCATCACGCTGGTTGTCCGTGATAACGGTATCGGGATACCGGCAGAGCTTGACTGGAAGAACACCACATCGCTGGGCATGCGCCTTGTGACCAGCCTTATCGACCAGGTTGACGGGACAATTGTGCTCGACCGGGATCAGGGGACAACTTTTACGATAACGATCAGGAGAATACCTACACCAGGTGAGGTTTAAATGATCGGAGGAAGGGGTGCACTGATACCGCAGCTATCGGATTGTGATTATCCGTTCGAAATAGAGAGAATCTGCCCTTCTCGTACCGCAGTATTGTTTTTTCTGGTGTGAATCATGAAATCCGGTGAATCCCCCCGTAAACCTAAAAAGAAAAACGCGACAGTGACCGGACAGGATCTTTCAGAAGCACTCCGCGAGGGCGAGGAAAGTTATCACGGTCTGTTCAACACGATCCAGCAGGCCATCTATATCCAGGATCACGAGGGAAGATTTGTCGAGGTGAACGACGGGGCCTGTGCCATGTACGGGTATAAACGCGAGGAGTTCATTGGCCGGACCCCTGAATTTCTGGCAGCACCGGGGCTCAATGATTTTTCCCTGATAAACGAAAAAATAAGGCAGGCATTGGCAGGGGAGCCCCAGCAATTGGAGTTCTGGGGCCGGCGCAAAAACGGGGAGATCTTTCCCAAGGATGTCCACCTCTACAAGGGAATGTATTTCGGAAAGGATGTCCTGACCGTTGTTGCCACCGATATCACCGGGCAGAAGAGGGCAGAAAAAGCACTCCATGAGAGCGAGGAGTATTACCGGGCGATCATCAATACCTCCCCGGATAACATCACCATTACGGATCTTTCCGGTACTATCCTGATGGGCTCTTCGGCCGGTATCGCCATGTTCGGGTTATCAGACCTGACTGAAGCGATCGGAAGAAAAATCACCGATTTTATTGTACCTGAGGAGTGGGAGCGTGTCCGTCAGGCTTTGGCTTTAATCGTAAAAACGGGAGTGGCCATAGGGGGATATCATGGAGTAAGGAAGGATGGAAGCGTGTTTCCTTTCGAAGCTCACATGTCCCTGATGCGGGACCGCAGGGGCAATCCCTGGCGCCTGATCTCCGTTGTACGTGACATCTCACAGCGCAAAGAACTGGAAGATTCATTAAGCAGCGCACTTGCCCGCAGCCATAGCCAGCAGCAGGTGACTGCCGATATATCGGCATCTCCTCTCGTCACTTCGGGCGAGGTTGAGGACCTTGCGCGGATGATCACAGAGCGGGCGGCACCCCTGCTTGGGGTAGAACGGGCAGGTGTCTGGATCTTTGACGAACAGGAAACCCGGCTGTCATGTATCGATCTCTTTGAATCAACTCCCAAAAAACATACGTCCGGTATAATCCTTCAGGAAAGCGAGTACCGGAATGAATTCGAAGCACTCAGGTCAGAAAAGTTCATTAACGCAGATAACCCGTTGACCGATCCCCGGACTGCCGGCTATGTCGAAGGTTATCTCAAACCCCTGCGGATAACTTCGATGCTGGATGCGGTTGTGAGAAGTTCAGGAAAGAACATCGGGCTCATCTGCTTCGAGCATGTTGAAAAACTGCACCACTGGGAGCCGGATGAATGTACGTTTGCCTGCCAGCTGGCTGACCAGATCGCCCTTGCGTTTACAAACCGGGAGCGAATAATGGCGCAGCAGACGCTGGTTGAAAGCGAGGAACTCTTCCGTGAAGTCTTCAACAACGCAAACGATGCAGTATTTTTACACGAGTTGACCCCGGAAGGCCCCGGGAAGTATATATTGGTCAACGATATTGCCCTCAGCTGGCTGGGATATACCCGCACGGAACTCCTGGACATGTCGCCACGGGACATCGTGCCGAAAGAAACCGGGGGAAGACTCATGCCGGAGGTAACGGCATTACTGGTAAAAACCGGGCATGCTACGTTTGAATCCGTGCACCAGCGAAAAGACCGGAGTACCTATCCGGTTGAAGTCAGCACCCATATATTTCCGTTAGGGAAAAGAACGGTTGCGCTCTCCATTGCCAGGGATATTACCAAGAGGGAAAAGGTACAGGATGCACTTTGGGAAAGTGAGGAGAAATACCGGCTGCTCGTCGAAACGCTCAACGAAGGTATCTGGGTCATTGACAAGGATGCACTCACTACGTATGTAAACCCGAAGATGGCAGAGATCCTCGGATATACAGCCGAAGAGATGAAAGGCCGCAATCTCTGTGAATTCATGGATGATGAGAGAAGGCAGATTTGCGAGGTAAATATTAAACGCAGGAAGAGAGGGATCAAGGAACAACATGAGTTTGAATTCTTAAAAAAGGACGGGACCCCGATCTTTGCCCGTCTAAAAACCAGCCCGATAACCGGAAAGGATGGGGAGTATCTCGGTGCAATCGCCGGGGTTACTGACATCACCGAACGGAAGCGGATAGAGGGAGCGCTGCGAGAGAGCGAGGAGCGACTGAGGCTTGCGCAGACCAGCGGAAACATCGGCATGTGGGACTGGATCGTCAAAACAGGAGATCTGCACAGGTCACCCGAACTTGAGGCCCATTATGGCCTGAGTCCCGGAACAATACGGACGTACGATGACTGGCGACAACGTGTTCATCCGGATGATATTGATACGGTTGAATCTGACCGGGACGCCGCGATCGCCTGTCATGCACCCTTTACCCCTCAGTTCCGGATCCTGCACAGTTCCGGTGAGATACGGTGGATGTCTGTACAGGGGAAGGCATTCTATGATGACGCAGGGGAAGTTTCCCGCGTGATCGGGATTAGTATCGACATCACTGACCAGAAGGCAGCGGAAGAGGCCCTCCGGGTTGCCAGTGCATACAATCGCAGCCTGCTGGAAGCAAGCCCAGACCCGCTCGTCACGATCAGCCCGGAGGGAAAAGTCACCGATGTTAATACGGCAACCGAGCGGATCACGGGATTATCAAGGGAGGCTCTCATCGGTACTGACTTTTCCCGGTACTTTACCAATCCGCAGAAAGCCAGCGAAGGATATGAACAGGTATTTCGCGAAGGTCATGTCCGAAACTACCCGCTGGAGATCCGTCATACAGACGGACATGTCATACCCGTGCTCTATAACGCAGCAGTCTACCGGGACGAGCAGGGAAAAATCAAAGGAGTCTTTGCCGCTGCACGCGACATCACCCTGCACAAAAAGGCAGAAGAAGCGCTCCGCCAGAGCGAGGAGCGGTACCGGCATCTTTTCGAAGCGGTCACCGACTATGTCTTTACGGTCCGGGTTAAAGCCGGGCGTGCTGTCAAGACCCTGCACGGGCCGGGCTGCAAATCAGTTACCGGTTACTCCACCCGGGATTTCAGCAGGGACCCCGGTTTATGGCTCCGCATGGTGGTTGAGGAAGACCGTGCAACAGTAACCACACAGGCAGAAAAAATCCTTGCCGGGAAAGAGGCAGGAGCTATAGAACACCGTATTGTGCATAAAGACGGGGAAGTCCGCTGGGTGATGAATACCCTGGTGCCCCGCTATGACGAAGCCGGAAACCTGATCGCATATGATGGCCTGATCCAGGATATTACTGCCCGTAAACAGGTAGAACTGGCACTCATGAAGAGCGAGACGCAGCTGAATGCGATCATACGGGCATCCCCGATCCCGATGTTTGTCATTGACGATCGCCATCAGGTAATCTCGTGGAACAAGGCCCTGGAAAGTACCACCGGTATTGCGGCAGGGGAAATGCTGGGGACAAACCTGCACTGGAAAGCGTTTTACCCGGCAGAACGCGCCTGCCTGGCCGACCTGCTGCTTGACAACACTCCTGAAAAGATTTCGGAGATGTACGCCGATAAATGGAAAAAATCAGAGATTGTCGAGGGAGCTATTGAGGTCACTGATTTCTTCCCCCACCTGGGATTGGGGGGGAAATGGCTCCATTTTATGGCTGCTCCCATAATCGACAGCGGGGGTAACCTGATCGGTGCGGTAGAAACTCTCGAAGATATCACCCGGCTGGTGATGGCCCGGCAGGATCTTAAGGAGAGCGAGGAGCGGTACAGCGCCCTCTTTACCAACAACTACTCGGTCTCGCTTCTCATTGACCCGGACACCGGCAGGATCATCGATGCAAATGACGCGGCAGTGCAGTATTACGGGTATTCCCGCGATCAGC